>DATFUN010000101.1:0-3518 GCA_035260805.1 Myxococcales bacterium
TCGGTCAGCGCCGAGATCGCGCGCACCACCTCCTGCCCGCCGGCGCCGGCACGGTGGCGTCCGAGGATCTCCGCCCTGCCCGTCTCGAGGCGCGTGCGCGCGGCCGCCGCGGCCGGCGCCGGCGCGACCTTCCCGCTGCTGGCGCGCGTGCCTGGATCGGCGGGCTGCAGTGCCATGGGCCGAGCATAGCCCGTCAGGGCGCCGGCCGCGCCGGTATCGCGACGCGGCCGGCAAGCATCGGACCGACAACATTGTCGCCCCAGCTCAGGCCGTGGGCGGCGGCTGCCGCGGCGTCTTCGGCGGATCGCCCAGCGGCGGCGCCTGCCGGCCCGGATCCCTTCGATCGGGCTCTCTTTGCGGCGGCTCCTTCCGCTGCGGTTCCCTGCGGGGCGGCTCCTTGCGCGGCGGCTGGGGCGGCGGCGGATCCTTCTCCGGTTCCGGCATGGAACCACCCTACCGCGAGGCTCCGGCATCCCGAGTCACGGCGTCAGCACCGAGCGGAAGCGGACGCGGTTTTCCAGCATCTTCGCGAGGGCCTGCTCGGCCTGCTCGAGCTTGAAGACCTCGACCCGCGGCCGGACGCCGGTGAGCACGCTGAAGGCCACCGTTTCCTCGGAATCGATCGCGCTGCCGCTCGGCCATCCTGCGATGCTCTTCCCGCTGAGCAGCCCGACCACGGATACTTTCAGCGGGTCGAACGGCGCCGCGACGATGAGGAGCTTGCCCCGAGGCTTCAGGCCGCCAACGGTGCTCGCGATGGCCTCGCTATTCGGTGCAGTCGCGAGGACCAGGTCGGCTCCTCCGAGCTTCTGCAGGGCTTCGCCGGCGCCGACCTTCTCCGTGTCGACGTACTCGTGAGCGCCGAGCTGGCGGGCGAGCTCGCTCTTGTCCGAGCCCCGCGAGATGGCGATCGTCCGGAAGCCCATGCGCGCGGCGTACTGGATGCCGAGATGCCCGAGTCCGCCGATGCCCTGGACGGCCACGGTGTCGCCTGCGCGAGCGCCGCTGTTGCGCAGCGAGTTGTAGGTGGTGATGCCGGCGCAGAGCAGCGGAGCGACCTCGGTCGCCGCGAGCTTCTCGGGAATGCGAGCGACTGCTTCGTGCGGCACGACGGCGTACTCGGCGTAGCCGCCGTCATAGCTGATCCCGGTGATCTGACCCCGTTCGCAGTTGATGAACAGGCCCTTCCGGCATGCGTTGCACACGAAGCAGTGGCCGCCGTGCCAGCCGACGCCCACCCGGTCGCCCTTCTTCCACTCGGTGACGCTGGCGCCCACCTTGTCGACGCGACCGGCGATCTCGTGGCCCGGGATGCGCGGCAGCGAAAGGCCCGGATAGGCGCCCGCCTTCACGAACGAGTCGCTGTAACAGACTCCGCACGCCTCCACCTGGACGCGCACCTGATTCGGCAGCGGCTCCGGTATCTCGCGCTCGATCAGCTCGAAGGGCCCCCCAGGCTTGGAGACCTGCACCGCCCTCATCGTCTTGGCCATGATCGCTCCTCTCGCCCTGCTCTGCGGGGAGACGCCTGACCAGATGCACTGGCGACGGTCGCGATGCGGGAACCCGGCCGGGCCAAACCAGCCCGCCGAGCGCCCGGGACGGGCCGATCTCAGGGATCGAGGGCGCGCGCCAGGCGCTGGCGCCCGTCGACGAACTCCTTCACTCCGCGCGCGATCGCGTCGGCGGTGCTCCCCTGGTACTTGCGGCTGCGCAGCCGGCCCTCTTCGGCCGGGTTGGAGATGAACCCGGTCTCCACCAGGATGGCCGGCATGTGCGCGCCGAGCAGGACGTAGAAGAGCGCTTGCTTCACGCCGTGGTCCTCGACCCTGCCCAACCGCGCGCGCAGGTTGCGCACCAGCGAGCTCTGCACCGCTTGCGCCAGGTCGCGGGCATCGGTCGCGTTCGCCCGCGTAGCCAGGTCGGCGAGGATCAGCCGCAGATCCGACACGGTGCGCTCG
Source organism: Myxococcales bacterium (assembly GCA_035260805.1). Classification (GTDB taxonomy): domain Bacteria; phylum Myxococcota; class Myxococcia; order Myxococcales; family 40CM-4-68-19; genus VBKO01. The sequence goes on from DATFUN010000101.1 coordinate 1,962, forward strand.
GCGTCGGCGTTCTCGAAGGTCGCCAGCCGGGTGGCGTACCGGTCGCTGGCCACGTTCAGCGTCCAGGTCTCCACGCCCGACAGGGTCCGGCGCCGCGCGGCGTTGCAATGGACGGAGACGAACAGGTCGGCGCGGGCCTGGTTGGCGATGCGCGTGCGCTCGTCGAGCGACACGTAGCTGTCGTCCTTGCGCGTGAGGATCACGGTGAACCCGAGCGCGCGCAGGCGCTGGGCCAGTGCGCGCGCGATGGCCAGCGCCACGTCCTTCTCGCGGACTCCGTGCGGACCGATCGCCCCGGTGTCCCTGCCCCCGTGCCCCGGGTCGACCACCACCCGGCGCATCTTGAGCCCCAGCTGGGCGGCGACCGACGCCGGCGATTTCCTCGCAGCGGAGCGAAGCTCCCGCGCCTTCGCCGCCGGATTCCCCGCCTGCGCCGGCGCCTCCTCGCGCGGCGGTACGGCGGCCTTCACCGTCAGCCCGACGATCGGTTCCGGTGCTTCCGGTTCGGGCGGCAACCCGGCAGCGCCTTCGGAGCCGGCGCCGGTGTCCACCGCGGCGGCTGCCTGCGCCCGGGCTGCCTCGATCACCTGGTCGAGCAGCCTCGAGGCCGCTGCGGGTACCTCGTCGCCCTCTTCGTCTCCGTCGCCTGCGTCCGCCTCGCGATCGTCGCCGGCCGCCCCGACTGCCGCGGCGGGTGCGGGCGGTGGCGGTCGATCGGCGCCGTCCTGTCCCTTTGCCACCGCTGCCGGCGGCCCTGGGTCGAGGCGCGGCTTCCCGGCGGCCGCGGGCTCGATCGCGCCGGGCGATTCCTCTTCCTCGTCCTCTTCCCGCTCGACCGGCAGTACACCGCGCTGCCGCGGACCCACCCGCGCACGCGCCTGCGCCGCCCGACCGCGCATCGCGCGGGCCATGGGGGTCGCCACGCGCGCTTCCGGCGTGCCGCCGTATCGTGCGATTAGCCGCCGGGCCGCGGACCTGGCCTCCCGCGCATCGCCGGTGCGATTGGCGAGCTGCGCTGCGAGCAGCAGCGCCCGCGGCGCGGGGGAGCTGCCGGTATAGGCTTCATCGACCTTGCGATATGCCGCGACCGCCGCCGCGGCGTCGCGCCTGGAACGCGAGACGTTCCATAGGTCCTCCCGCGCTCGGGCGGCCCAGAGCGCCGCCTCGGCTGCGCGCGACCCGCCGGGGGCCGCCCGCACCGAGCCGTCCAACTCGCGGATGACCGCCTCCCACGCGTCGCGGTGCCTGCGGCGCTTCGCGTCGGCGCGCAGGCGCTCCAGGGCTGCCTTCCCCGCCTCGAGGCGCTTCTCCTGCAGCGCGCGCCCGGACGTCGCCGCCTCCGCCCCACCGTGAGCGAGGAGGACCGCGCAAATGAGCGCAGCTGTGCGCGTGTGCGTCACGCCGCGACCGTCGCACACACCCCGATGCGGTCAACTTTTCCGCGCCGCTCACCGGTAGCGCCGCCGCAGCCCGGCAGCGGCGAACAGGCATCGCGACAACCTCTCTGCTTCACGCCAGCGCCGGCGCCGGCCGCGATCCCGCGCGATTGCCCATCCC
>DATFUN010000102.1:0-12391 GCA_035260805.1 Myxococcales bacterium
AGCACCGCAGCTCGTGCACCCCTCGACGGAAGTTGGTGTGCTCATGCTTCGCAATCTACCGGCGCGCGGCGCTGCGATTCTCTGCCCAGGGGTGCGATGCGGGAGCACTCCCGCCCACCGGCACCGATCCTGTGGGGGCCACGCACAGGTTCCCGAGGTGGGAGCGCGCCCTCCACGCGTCGGGCTGTGGGCGATCGGTTCCTAGCGGAACAACCTGCTTCGAGGGCAAGCTGTGCGCGCGAGTTCTCGCTGCACGGTCGAATTCTCCAGACGCGAGGGGCTATGTCGGACGCGAAGTCGCAACGGGTCGGCCGCGAACGGATCGCGCGCGTGTTCCGCTACCTCAAGGCGCTCAACGAGCATCGCAACCCGGCCAAGCGGGACCTCTCGGAACAGCCGTGGGCCCTGTGGCTGCGCAACCTGCCCGACCACCCCGCGATCCAGCGCCGGCTGCCCAACGGCAAGGACGCGGAGGAGGACGACTTCGTCCTCAAGGTGGGGCGGCCGACCTTCACCCAGGCCCCGCAGCCGCCGCTGCCCATCGTCGAATGGCTGGAAGGCGACTGGGAGGACCCGGAGAGTGAAGTGCTGCTGGTGGACGCGAAGGGGGACGTGGGCTCCGAGCCCGTCCGCTTCGACTCTGAACCCCGGCGCGTGGAGGCCTACGAGCGCTGGCGCACCCAGCACCAGGCCTGGGCCACCACCGAGCGTCCCGCGCGCGCGGCGATGAAGACCTTCGAGCAGCTCTACGAGTTGTACGGCCGGATCGAGCGCGAGGCGGAGAACATCGAGCTGGTGCTCGGCGACGGCATCCTGAGCTGGAAGCGGCCCGAGGGCAGCATCTACCATCCCATCCTGCTCCAGCGCATCCATCTCGCCTTCAACCCCAGCGTCCCCGAGTTCACCCTCATCGAGACCGGCCGGGAGGTGGAGCTGTACTCGGCGCTGTTCCGTTCCATGCCGGACATCGAGCCCAAGGTGCTGGCGCGCTGCCGCGAGGAGCTGGATCGGGGCGGGTTCCATCCCCTGGGCGGGAACGAGACGCTCGAGTTCTTCCGCCGCTTCGTCGTACAGCTCTCGCCCCGCGGCCAGTTCGCCGAAGGGGCGCCGGAGAAGGAGTGCGAGGACCCGAAGATCGGCCGCGCGCAGGTGCTGTTCCTGCGCACCCGCACGCTGGGCTTCGCCACCGCCATCGAGGGGACGCTCGAAGATCTGGCCACCCGCGAGGACCTCCCGCTCGCCCTGCTGAAGATCGTCGGCCTCGACCCGCCCCCTGAGACGGACGAGAAGGCCGAAACCTTCGAGCCCGGGGACGAGCCGGAGGAGGTCCTGCTCAGCAAGCCGGCGAACCCGGAGCAGATCCGCATCGCGGTTCGGCTCGAGCGCGACGGATGCGTGCTGGTGCAGGGCCCTCCAGGCACGGGGAAGACGCACACCATCGCCAACCTGATCGGGCACCTGCTCGCCCAGGGACAGAGCGTCCTCGTCACCAGCCACACCACCAAGGCCCTGCGGGTGCTGCGCGATCACGTGGTCGAGAAGCTGCGGCCCCTCACGGTCAGCGTGCTGGAGAGCGACATCGAGAGCCGCAACCAGCTCGAGGGGTCCGTCTCCACCATCATCGACCGCCTCACCACCGGGAACCCGAAGAAGCTCGAGGCGGAGGCGGAGCAGCTCGCCGCGCAGCGCAAGGAGCTGCTCGCCCAGCTCCGCAACCACCGGCAGGAGCTGTTCGACGCCCGCGCGGACGAGTACCGCGAGGTCGCCTTCCTCAAGACCAGGCTTTCCCCCTGCGACGCCGCGCGGAAAGTGGCGGCCGAGGCGCAGGACCATGGCTGGATCCCGGCACAGGTCCAGGCGGGCGCCGCCCTGCCCCTTTCCGCGGCGGACATCAAGGAGCTCTACGCGAGCACCGAGACGCTGAGCGCCCGGGACGAGGCGGAGCTGTCCCGCCCTCTTCCCGAGGTGAAGGCGCTGCTCTCGCCCGACGAGTTCGAGAAGGCGGCGCAGGAACACCACCGGCTTTCGAATGCGCAGCGGAAGTACCGCAAGGAGCTGTGGCGGGCGCCGCTGGACGGGCCGGCGACCGCGGCTCTGGACAAGGTGCTCGCCAAGGCGCTGAAGGCGGTCGAGGTGCTCGACCGCGAGCAACCCTGGAAGCTCGCCGCGGTGGCAGCGGGCAAGGCGGGCGGTAGCCAGCGCACGGAATGGGACGGGCTGTTGGAGATGATCGACCAGCTCGTCGAGGAGGCGGCCCGCGCGAAGGAGAGCGCGCTCAAGCACGCGCCCAAGCTTTCCGCGAGCATCCCGCTCGAGGAGCAGCTCCAGATCGCCGACGAGATCCTCTCCCACGCGAAGAAGGGGAAGGGCCTGGGCAAGCTCGTCCTCTTGACCCATGGCTCGTGGAAACGGTTCGTCACTGAAAGCCGGGTCGCCTCCGGCGAGCCGAAGAGCGCCGTCCATTTCCAGGCGCTGCGCGGGCAGATCCTGCTCGCCGTCATGCGCCGGGACCTGGAGGGAAGGTGGGACCGGCAGATGGTCCCCCGGGGCGCCCCTCCTTGGGCGAAGCTCTCGGAACAGCCCCACGAGGGCGCCGCGCAGTTCGCCGAGGAGCTCCGCCGGTGCCTCGCCTGGTACGCCGGCGAGTGGCAGCCGATCGAAAACGAGCTGCAGGAGGACGGATTCCTCTGGAGCGAGCTCGTGGCCCAGCAATCCGGCGGCGGCAGCGCGGAAGCGCAGCTGCAGCGGCTCCAGGAACTGGTCGCCGTCCGGCTGAAAGAGGCCTTCGACACGCGGAAGGACATGGCGCGATTCGAAGAGGTCGCGGCCGAGCTGGAAGCAGTGAAATCGGCGGTCACCATCCCGCAGGAAGGGACCCCTGCGCCGGTGCTGGCGAAACTGCTCCAGGCGGCCGAGCGGGAGGCGCCCGGCGATTACCGGGAGGCCTACCAGCGGCTGGTGGAGCTCGACCGCCAGCGGAAAGTCGCCGCGCGCAGGCGCGAGCTTCTCGCCACCCTTCACACCGTGGCGCCGGCCTGGGCGGAGGCGATCTACGAACGCCGCCCGCCCCACGATCGGTCCGCTCCGCCCGGGGATGCCCAGGCGGCCTGGCTGTGGAGGCAGCTCCACGACGAGTTGGAGCGCCGGGGGAAGACCTCGCTGCCCGCGCTGCAGGCGCAGATCGACAAGCTCGGCCCCGAGCTGAGGAAAGTGACGGCCGAGCTGATCGAGCGCCGCGCGTGGGGCGCGCAGGTTCGGCGGACCACCTCGCAGCAGCAACAGTCGCTGGTCGGCTGGCTCGACATGGTGCGCAGGATCGGCAAGGGGATGGGAAAGCGCGTCCCCCGGCTGGTCGTCGAGGCGAGCCAGAAGATGACCGAGTGCCGCTCGGCGGTGCCGGTGTGGATCATGCCGCTGGCGCAGGCGGTGGAGACCTTCGAGCCCACCACCCGCTTCGACGTGGTGATCACCGACGAGGCGAGCCAGGCCGACGTGATGGCGCTGATCCCCTTCTACATGGCGCGCCGGGTGGTGGTGGTCGGCGACCACGAGCAGGTGAGCCCGTCGGCCGTGGGTCAGGACCTGGCCATCGTCCAGCAGCTCATCGACGAGCACCTGGAGGACATCCCCAACTCGGTGCTCTACGACGGGCAGATGTCCGTCTACGACCTCGCGCGGCAGTCCTTCGGCGGCGCGATCTGCCTGACCGAGCACTTCCGCTGCGTGCCCGAGATCATCGAGTTCTCGAACCACCTCTGCTACGGCGGCAAGATCCGCCCGCTGCGCGACCCGAGCAAGGCGACGCTCAAGCCGCACGTCATCGCCCACCACGTCGAGAACGGCAGGGCGGTCAACGAGACGAACCCGGCCGAGGCGCTGGCCATCGCCTCGCTCATCCGCGCGGCGATCGACCAGCCCGAGTACAAGAACAAGAGCTTCGGCGTCATCTCGCTGGTGGGCGACGACCAGGCGCTGGAGATCGAGCGGCTGCTCTTGCATCACCTGCCGCCGGCGGAGTACGAGGCGCGCCGCGTGCTGTGCGGCAACGCCGCCCAGTTCCAGGGCGACGAGCGGGACGTGATGTTCCTCTCGGTGGTGGACACCGCGGAGGCCAGCCAGCTCCGCCTGCGCAGCGAGCCGATGTTCAAGCAGCGCTTCAACGTGGCGGCGAGCCGCGCGCGCGATCAGATGTGGGTCGTCCACTCGCTCGATCCGGCCGACCTGAAGCCGAAGGACCTCCGCCGCCGGCTGATCCAGCACGCCGAGGACCCGGAGGCGGTGCGCCTGTTGACGAAGCAGTCCGAGGACGCTTCCGAGACGCCGCTCGAGCACGAGGTGCACAACCGGCTCTTCGAGGCGGGCTACCGCGTGCTGCCTCACTGGCGGGTCGGGTACTACACCATCGACCTGGTGGTCGAGGGCGGAGGGCGGCGCCTCGCCATCGAGTGCGACGGCGACAAGGCAGGAGCGGTCGAGCAGCTGCGCGAGGACATGGCCAGGCAGGCCATCCTCGAGCGGCTCGGCTGGAGCTTCGTGCGGGTGCGCGGCAGCGAGTTCTTCCTGAACCCGGAGAAGGCGATGAAGGCGGTGCTCGCGCGCTTGAGCGAGCTGAAGATCCGGCCCGAAGGCGGCAGCGCGAACGCGGAGACGCCGCAGAACGGGAAAGAGGTGCTGGAGCGGATCATCCGCCGCGCCGCGGACTACCGGCAGCACTGGGTGAACGCGGCCAACGCGCAGCTCGCCCGGGCGGCCAAGGGCCCGGCGGACCGCGCGCGACGGACCGCCCGGCCGGCCGCGAAGAAGAAGCGAAAGACCTCCGCTCGGAGGTAGCGGCAGCACGCCGTGGGAGCGGCGGCAGCACACCGAGGGATCTGTTATGCTCCCTCGTACGCTCCGCTCCGCTTCTTCCTCTCGGCCCGCCGCGAGAGCCGTCGAACCGCTCCGGCGCGCCAGGGAGATCCCATGGAACGCCTCATCTCGGTCGTCGACCTCTCCACCGGAGAGGTCATCGATCGGACCAGCACCACGCTGACGCTCGACGTGCCGCCCGACTTCGAGCGGGCGACCGGATTCGTCTCGCTCGATCAGCTGTCGCGCGGGCACTACGTCGCCACCGACGGGAAGGAGCACGAGTATCCGGTCTACCCGCGGCCCCTCTCCTGGCGCGCGCGCGGCGAAGACTGCCTCGTCGCCGATCGCCGGGGGCGCGAAACGTCGTCCATCGCGGGCATCTACCGGCTGACGGCGGTCGAGTGGGAGTGATGGCGCACGGCGCCCGATCCGACCGGCCTCCGCAGGACTTCCCTGTCACGGACGAGCCTGCCACGCACATCGTCGGGCGCGAGATCCTCGCGCTGGCGGCCGCATCCCTTCTCTACCCCTTCGGGCTCCGGCGCTCGGAGAAGCGGACCGCGCGCCGCGCCGATCAGCGCACCGTCGTCCTGCTGCACGGATACCTGGCGAACCGCGGCCCTCTCCTGCCGCTCGCCGCGTACCTGCGCGCCCGCGGCCACAAGCACGTCCTCGCCTACGAGTACGGCGGAGCGCCGGGGATCGAGCAAGCCGCGATCGGGCTGCGCGAGTTCCTGCGAGAGCGCGTGCGCGGCGGGCGCATCGACCTCGTCTGCCACAGCCTGGGTGGCCTGGTCGCGCGCGTGTACCTGCAGCAGCTGGGTGGCGCGCGCCGCGTGGACCGCTGCATCACGCTCGGCACGCCCCACCGCGGGACGTACAACGCGTACTGGGTCAATTCGCGCGTCGGACGCGAGCTGCGCCCCGACTCGCCGTTCCTGGCGCGGCTCGATGCCTCGCGCGCCGGCGCCGCGCGCGTCCGCTTCACCTCCATCGTGGCCGGGTCCGACAACATCGTCATTCCTCGCGTCTTCGCCTCGGGAGAGGCGGTGGTGCACGTCCCCGGGCTCGGCCATCTGGGGCTGCTCTTCTCGCCCACGGCATTCCGCGCCGTCGCCGGGCAGCTCGCCGGCTGAAGTACCGCCCGACGTCGCTCAGTCGGGGCGCGCCAGCACGAGCGACACGTTGGTGCCGCCGAACCCGAACGAGTTGGACAAGGCGAGGCGCAGCGGCCTCGCCGTCGGCCGCACCACCGGCGCGTAGTCGTCCAGCTCCGGGTCGAGCGGCTCGGCATTGATGGACGGCGCGATCCAGCCGCCTCGCAACATCGCCAGGGTGAAGATGGCGTTGATCGCGCCCGCGGCGGAGATGGTGTGTCCGATGTACCCCTTGGTCGACGAGTACGGCACGCGCCGATCGCCGAAGAGCCGTCGCAGGGCCCGCACCTCGCTCACGTCGCCCAGCACGGTGGAGGTTCCGTGAGTGTGCACGTAGTCGATCCCGCCGGCAGGCACTCCTGCGTGGCGCAGCGCGCGCTCCATCGCGGCCAGGGCGCCTTCCGCGGTGGGGCACACCATGTCCCCCGTGCCGTCGGAGGACATGCCGTATCCGGCGAGTACCCCCAGGACCTCGGCGCCGCGCGCCCGGGCGGCGGCCTTCGTCTCCAGCACGACCATGCCCGCGCCTTCGCCGAAGATGAAACCTGCGCGATCCCTGGCGTAGGGGCGCGAGGCGCGGGCGGGATGTTCGTTGTCCTGCCCGTTGAAGGCCCGCATCGCGTCGAACCCGGCGTGGAAATGCTCGTCGGCTACCTCCACGCCGCCGGCCAGCGCGGCTTCGACGTGTCCGTGCTCGATCAGCTCGGCCGCGAGCAGGATGTTGTACGCGCCGCCCGAGCACGCCGCGCTGGCGCTGAAGGAAGGCCCGGTGGTGCGCAGCGCCGTCGCCAGGTTGGCGGACACGGTCGAGGCCATCATGCGCGGGATCACCGTGGCCGAGAGGTGCGGCGCGTTGGGCCGGGCGAGGTGCCTCTGCACCTCGAGGTGGGTGGCCACGTCGCCGGTGCCGCTTCCCGCGACGACCGCGATGTCGCGGCGCTCCAGGCGGGACCGGGCCAGGGCGGCGAGCGCAGCCTTGTAGGCCATCAGGGCCGCCCTTCCCATGAAGCGCGCCTGGCGCCTCTCGGCCCCGAGCTCGCCCCGATAGCTGCCCAGGAGCTGGCAGCGCGACCCGGCCTCGACCGCGGGCGGATGGAGAACGAACGGCAGGCTCCGTCCCTCGCGCAGCGACGCCTCGATCTGCGCCAGGTCGTCTCCGAGGTGGCAGAGCACGCTGGCCCCGGTGACCACCACCGTTCGGTCCGGATCGCGCATGGGCACGGATTAACACGCGTTCGCTGGAACCGCTTTGAGCGAAACAACGGCTGACTCGCTGCGACTTGACCGCTCGGACGCCCAGCGCGCATCGGGGCCGTGGAGAGGGACCTTCCACACCCAGCCGAATCTCCGACCGAGGTCGCGGTCGGCAGAAGGGAGTCGCGATGCGTCCATACTCGCGGAATTCAGCAATCTACGTTTTGCTGGTTGGAATCGCGTTGACGTTGCTGCTTCCGAGCACGGCGCAAGCCAAGCTGACGAAGTTCGTCATCGACAACAGCAGGTCCGAGTCGCCGACGTTTGGCGGCCACGTCTTCGCCGGCGTCGGGCAGTACGAGAAGATCGTGGGAACGGGGTTCGGGGAAGTGAATCCCAACGACGCCAAGAATTCGGTGATGGTCGACATCCAGCTCGCGCCGCGGAATTCCAACGGCAACGTCGAGTACGCCTTCGACTTCTACATCTTGAAGCCGATGAATCTGAAGTCTGGTGCCCACAAAGTCATGTACGAGCCGCCCAACCGGGGGAACAAGACCTGGGCCAACATTGCCCGGTTTTCCGGGTCGACCAACGACCCGGCGTCGCAGACCGACCCTGCCATGCTGGACAACAATTTCTTCTTGCCGCGTGGCTACACGATCGTGTTCAGCGGATGGGACCAGGCCGCCGGCACCAACAAAGCGAACTTCAATACGACCATCGACCTCACCAAGGCGGTCGCGCACAACCCTGACGGCTCGACGATCATCGGTCCAGGCTACGAGTACATCGTGACGAGCGGCGGCACGTTCACCCTGACTTATGCCGCGGCCACCGCGGACAAGAGCAAGGCGACGCTCACCCACCGCGTCCACCTCGACGATGTGCCCAAGGCCCTCGCCAGCTCCCAGTGGGACTTCACCAACTCGAGCGGAACGGCGATCAAGCTCAACGCTTCGGCGGATGCTGCTTGCAGCGCTGCTACGCCACCCGCGTGCACGTTCATCGCCAACGACATCTACGAGTTCATGTACACGGCCAGGAACCCGACCGTGAACACCATCGGCCTCGCTGCGATCCGCGACTTCAATGCGTGGCTCCGCTACGAGACGACCGACAGCGCCGGCAACGCCAATCCGCTCGCCGGCGACGTCCGGCGCATCTACACGGAAGTCGTCTCGCAGCCCGGGCGCACGCTCAACGATTTCACCCACCTCGGCTTCAACCAGGCGGAGAACGGCAAGATCGTCTTCGACGGCATGCTGCAATGGATCGCCGCCGGCGACGGCCTGAGCATGAACTTCCGGTTCTCCCAGCCGGGGCGCACCGAGCGCAATCGCCAGGAACACCTCTTCAATGAAGCGGTGTTCCCGTTCGCCAACGTCATGACGAAGGATCCGTTCACCGGGATTCGCGACAGCCGATTCGCCAGGTGCGAGATGAGCCACACTTGCCCGGTCGCGATGGAGATCTACTCGGCGAACGAATACTGGGTGAAGGCCGCGTCGCTCTTGCACACGACTCCCGACGGGAAGAAGGACCTCCCGGATTCCCCGTTCGCTCGCAACTACTTCATCTCCAGCCACCAGCACGGGACCGGGAGCGCGACCTCGAAAGGCAACTGCCAGCAGTTCCAGAACCCGCTCAACTCCGCTCCGGTCCAGCGCGCGCTGTGGATCGCGATGGACGAGTGGGTCACCCAGGGTAGGGAACCGCCGGAGAGCAGGGTCCCAACCTTCCATGACAAGACGCTCGTTCCACCGAGCCAGTCCGCCGTGGGGTTCCCGCACATTCCGGGCGTGACGTACACGGGTCTCAAGACGACGCGGTACCGGTTCAACTGGGGGCCCGGCTTCTATCAAAGCGGGATCCCCACCTTCAACCCGCCGCTGGTCTCGCCGCCGATGGAGGAGAACCCGGCGAACGGTCCCATCTACCCGAGCTTCGTCCCGAACACGGACCGCGACGGGAACGACGTCGCCGGCATCCGGCTGGCGGACGTCACGGTCCCCGTGGCCACGTACACTGGCTGGGCCCTGCGCGCGGGCCCGCAGGCGAACGACGGGTGCGAGAGCTCGGGTCAGTTCATCCCGTTCCCCCAGACCAAGGCGGCTCGGCAGGCGGCCGGCGACCCGCGCCTCTCCAGCGAGGAGCGCTATGGGACGCTCAATCGGTACGTACACGAGGTGGCTCATGCGCTGCGCAAGATGGTCGAGCAGCGGCTGCTTCTCTGCGAAGACTACGACGGCGAGCTGAACCGCCTGACCACGCTGGGAGCGACTACGGGCGGGCTGCAGATGGACAACAGCGGCGCGCCTCGGGTCCCGCCGCCTCCGCATTCGTGCAGGAACCAGGACGAGGACGACGACGACGATCAGTAGAGCGTAGCAGCCGCGCACAGACGACCGGCGGCGCGCTACTCCTTCAGCGCGCCCGCGGTCAGGCCGGCCACGATCCGGCGCTGGAAGGCGAGCGTGAAGAGCGCCAGCGGAACGGTGGCCACCACCGACGCGGCGGCGATCTGTCCCCACGGTTCGACGTGCTCGCCCGCGAAGAGCGCGATGGCGACCGGGATGGTCCGCTTCGACGGCGTGGAGATGAACGAGAGCGCGTAGAGCAGCTCGTTCCAGGAGAAGATGAAGATCAGGATGGCGCTGGTCGCGAGCGCGGGCCAGGAGAGCGGCAGGAAGACGTGCACGAAGGCCTGCCAGGGCGTACAGCCGTCCACGAGCGCGGCCCGGTAGATCTCGTCGGGGAGCGCGCGGAAGAACGAGGTCAGGAGCCACAGCGTGAGCGGCAGCGCGAATGCCGCGTACGGCAGCACCAGGCCGGCCAGGCTGTCCCGCAGCCCGGCCGCACGGAGCACCAGGTAGAGCGGGCTGACGGTCGCGATGGGCGGGAACATGGAGATGGCCAGCGCGCCTCCCAGGAGCAGCGATCGGCCGCGGAACTCCAGCTTGGCGACGGCGAACGCCGCCGAGGCGCCCACCGCGAGGCACACCGCGGTGGTGCCCGCGGCGACCAGCAGCGAGCTCAGCACCGCGCCGGCGAACGAGCCGCCCAGGCCTGCGTAGTTGGCCAGCGTGAGCGCCTGGGGCAGCGGGCGGGTCAGCTCCGCCTCGGGCCACAGCGAGGTGAGCGCTTGCCAGGCGAGTGGCCCGAGGAAGAAGGCGAGCACGGCCGCCGTGGGCAGCGCCCGCTTCATCTCTCCCTCCCCAGGACGCGCAAGAAGCCCAGACCGAGCACGAGCACGCAGCAGAAGGTGGCCACCGAGAGCGTCGAGCCGTACCCGAAGTCGCCGGAGCGCATCAGCGTCTTGTAAGCGTAGATGGAGAGGGTCTCGGTCGCGTTGGCGGGTCCTCCCTGGGTGAGCACGTAGATGGCGTCGAAGACGCGGAACGCGTCGAGGGAACGGAAGAGCAGCGCGAGCAGGATGGCCGGCCTGAGCAGCGGGAGCGTGACCGATGCGAAGGTTCGCGCGCGCCCTGCCCCGTCGACGCGCGCCGCTTCGTAGACGTCCTCGGGAATCGCCGACAGGCCCGCGAGCAGGATCAGCGAGACGAAGGGAGTGGTCTTCCACACGTCGACGAGGATGGCGGCGTGCAGCGCGGTCCAGGGCGAACCGAGCCAGTCGATCCGCGGAGCGAGGCGGTGCAGGAGGCCGTAATCGGGATTGAACAGCCATGCCCACATGCGAGCGGACACTGCGGTGGGGATGGTCCACGGGAGGAGCACCGCCGCACGCAAGAGGCCGCTTCCCCGATGGAGAAGGATCGCGACCGGCAAGCCGAGCAGAAGCTCGACGGCGACGGCGACGGCGGTGAAGTACGCGGTGGTCCGCAGCGCCGACCAGAAGCGTGCGTCCGAGATCAAGAAGCGGAAGTTGGCGAGGCCGGTGAAGCGCTCCTCGTGGAAGATGAGGATCGACCGGTGCAGGCTGAGCCAGACCGCGGCGAGCACCGGTAGCACGGCGACGCCCACGAGGAGGGCCACCGCGGGCGCCGCCATGGCCGCGGCTTGGGTCCGCGGCCTCATTGCCGCTCCAGGTGATCGACGATTCGCTGCGCGCGCGAGAGCGCTTCCGCGGGCCCGCGAAGGCCTGCCACGGCGGCGGACAGCTCGCCTTGGATGGAGTCGCTCGCCAGCGCGTAGTACGGCGTCACCGGGCGCGGCCGCGCCGCGAGCGCGACCGGCAGCAGGGCCGCGATGAACGGCGCGCCCTCGCGCACGCGCGGGTCCTGGTAGGCGGCGCGCCGGGCGGGGATGCGCGAGTAATGCAGCGCCAGCTCGACCGCGGCTTCCTGCGAGGTGAGGAACGCGACCAGCCGCTCCGCAGCGCGCCGGCGCCAGGGAGGCGCGTGCGCGTTGACGGCGAGCTGCCAGCCGCCCAGCGTCCCCGCGCCGGGCGCTCCGGTGGCGCTGGGCAGCGGGGCGAAACCGACCTTGCCGCGCACCGGCGACCCGGGCTTCTGTACCTCGGCCCAGACGTAGGGCCAGTTGCGCAAGAAGACGGCGCGCCCGTGCTGGAACGCGCGCCGCGTCTCTTCCTCGCCGGAAGCGACCACCGAGCGCGGCGAGAGGCCGCTCGAGATCGTCTCCCGCAGCCAGCCCAGCGCGGCGCGCGCCGCGCCGCTCTCCAGCGCGATGCGGCCGTCCCGGAGCACCTCGCCTCCGTGGCCCCAGATCGCCTCGAAGACGTTGCAGTTGAGGCCCTCGTACTGACGGCCCTGCCAGAGAAAGCCCGACAGCAGGGGGTCGCGCTCCATCGCGGCGCGAGCGAATTCGCGCAGCTCGGCGTACGTCCGCGGCGCCCGGGGCACGAGATCGGTGCGGTAATAGAGGAGTCCTACGTCGAGGAACCAGGGGACGGCGTGGATGCGCCCGTCCAGGGTCACGGCCTCGATGGTCGAACCGAGATATTCCTCGCGCAGCTTCGCCGCCGGGAATGCGGCGGACAGGTCGGCGAGCCAGCCCGCGCGCGCGAACTCCGGCGCCCAGACCACGTCGATCGCGAAGACGTCGAAGTCGTCCGAGCCGCCCTCCAGCGCGGTGAGGAACATCTCACGGGCCACGTCGGAAGCATTGGGGAGCGTCTCGGTCCGGACCAGCACGTCGGGGTTCTCGCGGCGGAACCGGTCGAGGAAGGCATGGAACGGCGCCGGTTCGCCCCAGAGCGGCTGGTGGCG
>DATFUN010000103.1:0-2606 GCA_035260805.1 Myxococcales bacterium
CGTGCCCTGGCCGATCCCGCCGAAGGGCGCCTGACGGATTCCCTCGCCGTCGTCTCGAGGTCCGCGGTCGCGATCCTGATCGGCACGGTCGGGATCGCGACCATTCTGTGGGACGCGTTCGAGACCATCCTGCTGCCGCGCCGGGTCTCGGGGCCGTTCCGCATCGCCCGCCTCACCGTGCGCTCGATGTGGAAGCTGTGGGCCTGGCTGGCGCGCGGCCAGCGCACCAGCGTCGCCCGCGAGAACCTGCTGGGCCTGTTCGCGATGCTCGCGATGGTCACGCTGCTGATGGTGTGGGCCGCGGGGCTGATCCTGGGCTTCGCCCTGCTCCACTGGGCCGCCGGCTCGCGGATGATGCTCTCCTCCGGCCACGCCGGCTTCTTCACCGACCTCTACATGAGCGGCACCACCTTCTTCACCCTCGGCCTGGGGGACGTGGCACCCGCATCGCGCGCCGCACGGGTGATCACCGTGATCGAGTGCGGCATGGGCTTCGGCTTCCTCGCCCTGGTGGTCTCGTACCTGCCGGTGCTCTACCAGGCCTTCTCGCGCCGCGAGGCCCGCATCGTGATGCTCGACGAGTGGGCCGGCTCGCCGCCGAGCGCGTCGGTCCTGCTGGCTCGCAGCGGCGAGGCCGGTGAGCCCGCGGCGCTGACCTCGCTGTTCAAGGACTGGGAGATCGCGTCCGCCGAGCTGCTCGAGAGCCACCTCTCCTATCCGGTGCTCGCCTACTTCCGCTCGCAGCACGACAACCAGAGCTGGCTCGCCGCGATCACCACCATGCTCGACGCCAGCGCGCTCACCATCTCCGGCCTGGAATGGCTGCCCACGCTCCAGGCGCGGCTCATGTTCGCGATGGGGCGCCACGCGCTGGTGGATCTCTCCCAGGTGTTCCGCGTGCGCCCCGTCAAGGACGGCCCCGATCGCCTGCCGCCCCCGGACCTCGAGCGCCTGCGCGCAATCCTGGCCGAGTCCGGCCTCCACCTGCGCGCCGACGATGCCGCGCTGAAACAGCTCACCGAGCTGCGCGGGATGTACGAGCCCTACGCGCTCGCGCTCTCACGCCACCTGCTGATGCCCCTCCCCACCTGGCTGCCGCCCGAGAAGGCGAAGTTCAACTGGCAGACCACGGCGTGGGCACGGACCGGCCGCGAGGAGCTGCACTAGGGAGCTTCGGGCCACTCCTCGTCCGGGCTCCCCGGCAGGGCCTGGTTCGGACCGAGATTCCCGATGCGGATGTCCGCGACGCGGAAGTTCTCCGGCGGCACCGGGTCTCCGGACAGGCGCCGCAGCAGCGCGAGCTGGCCCGCATGCGTCATCGCATCCGAGAGCGGGCCCTGGAGCAGCTGTTCGAGCGTCGCACCGCGCAGCGGGGTCGCCTGGGCCAGATGAGCGCCGAGGGCTTCGAGGATCCCGTGGAAGCGCAGGATCTCCCCCTCGAACGTCGGCAGCATGTCGCCCAACGGATCCGGGGCGTCCCCGAAGAACGAGCGCGCGTAGCTCAGGACGCCGCTCATGTGTCGCACCAGCTCGTGCGGCGTGCGGACCTTCGGCGCCGCGCGAAACGAGGCGAACGAAGGCGCGGCTCCACGCAGCGCCTTCTGCGTGCGGTAGGCGATCGCGGCGAGGAAATGGCGCACCAGGTCCGCGTTACGGTCGATGCTCAAGCGTTCTCCTCCGGCCGGCGCAGCAGTCCAATTCTCCTCGCGGCCGCCGATTCCGCGATCAGCATCACCATCCGCCTCTGTTTCGTCTCCTCGCGTTTCGCGCTCGTGACCCAGTGGGTGACGACGCGGCGGTACCAGGGCGGCTGCTGGTTCCAGAAGCGCCAAGCCGCGGCGTTCTTCTTCAGCGTCGCGAGCTGCGCCCGCGTGAAGGTCGCGTGCTCGCGCTCGTAGGAGTAGGTGCCGGTCTTCGCCTCGTCGGCGAGCGCGAACGCGGCGCGGCCGGCGGGGCGCATGCGGCCCTCCTGCTCGAGCGCCTTCACGCGGCGCACGTTCACCAGGCTCCAGCGGCTGGTTGCCCTGCGCGGAGTGAAGCGGATCACGTAGCTGGCGTCGCCGAGGCTCTTGCGGACGCCATCGATCCAGCCCACGCACAGCGCCTCGTCCACCGACTCGGGCCAGGTGATGCTCGGCGTCCCGGTCGCGCGCTTGTGGAAGCCGACCCACAACTCCTTCGCGGTCGCGTGGTGCTTGGCGAACCAGGCGCGGAGTGCCGCGGGCGTCGCGAAGAACTTCGGCTCGGGCATCGACGCGGTCAGGCGCGGCGTCATCGTCTTGCGTGCCGCCATCGCGCTACTCGCCCGCCACCGCGGCCTGCGGCATCCCCTCGTACGGCGCGGCCAGCGCGTCGAGGTACGCCTTGTCCTCGACCCGCAGCAGGATCGGGTTCATCAGTTGCGCGACGCCGAACACGATCAACACCGCGCCCAGCACCGCGATCGCGGTCCCCGGATTCATCGCCCCGCCGAGCCAGCCGCCGATCGCGGTCCCGATCGGAAAGGTGCACTGGGCGATCAGCCGCCGCACCGAGAAGACGCGCCCCTGCAGCTCGCGTGGCACCTGCGCCTGCCAGATCGACTGCGAGTGGGCGTTGATCGCCGG
>DATFUN010000104.1:0-5426 GCA_035260805.1 Myxococcales bacterium
CTGGGCAAGCTTTCCGCCCTGCTCCTTCTCCACCTCTCCGTAGGTCACCGGCTTTCCGTCCACCACCGCGACTTGATCCCCCGCGCGCAAGGAAAGCGGGCTCTGCTGCGCCTGCGAGCCCGTCTTGCACCCGGCGAGCGCCAAGCCCAGCGCCATGCACGCGATCAAACGATTGCTCTTCATGATGCTCTCCAGAAAGGCAAAACGCGCACCCTAGGGCGCGGCTCCTCACACGTCAACCGCGGAGCGGTGGGGAGACTTCCGCCTGGGGCGGCCGAAGTGCGTGCAATGACATCCGCGCGGTGAAAAAGCGTATCGCCGCCCTGTCGGCGGCGACTAACTGGCCTCGGCCAGCGGCAGGGCCGGGAATTCCGAGGCGTCTCCGGAGACCAACGCGGCCGCGGCGTCGATGTCGAGGGGCTGCGAGAAGAGGAACCCCTGCACGAACCCGCATCCCAGGCGGTGCAGGGCGGTCGCCTGGGCGGCGGTCTCCACGCCCTCGGCCACCACCTCGACGCCCAGGTTGCGCCCGAGCAGGAGGATCGTTTCCACGATCCGGCGATTTTTCTCGTCCGACCCCATCGTGCGGACGAAGCTCGAGTCGATCTTGAGCAGGTCGATGGGGAGCCGGTGCAGGTAGCTGAGCGAGCTGTACCCGGTCCCGAAATCGTCGATGCACAGCTGCAGGCCGAGCTGCCGCAGCCGCATCAGGCAGCGGGTGGCGGCGGCGGCGTTCTCGACCAGCACGCTCTCGGTGATCTCCAGCCGCAACGACCGGGCGTCCAGGCCAGTCGCCCGGAGCGTGTCGTCAATCTGCTCTACCAGATCCGGCTGGAGCACCTGCCGGCCGGAGATGTTGACGGAAAGCGTCAAGGCTTTCTCGCGCGGGAAGTTGGCCTGCAGGCGGCGCATCTGCGTGCACGCCTCCTGCATCACCCAGCGGCCCAACGAGCCGATCACGCCGGTCTCCTCGGCCAGCGGGATGAACTCCGAGGGGGCCACCATGCCCCGCTGGCGGTGCTGCCACCGCGCGAGCGCCTCGAAGCCGACGATCCGCCCGCTGCCCAGCGCCACGATCGGTTGGTACTGCACGCGCAGCTCGCCGCGCTCGATGGCGCGGCGCAGGTCGTTCTCGAGCTGCAGCACCGCCACCGCACGGTCGTGCATGGTGACATCGAACACGGCGTGCTTGGCGATGCCCATGCCCTTGGCGCGGTACATGGCGGTGTCCGCATCGCGGAGCATGTCCTCGGGCCGCACCGAGTTGGGAGCGCCGCCGAGCGCAATTCCGATCGAGGCCGAGGTGAAGACCTCCTGCCCGTCGATGTCGAACGGCATCGACAGCTCGCGCTGCACCCGCTCCGCGACCCGGGCCGCGTCGGACGCGTTCTCCACGCCCTCCACGAGCACCGCGAACTCGTCGCCGCCCAGGCGCGCCACCGTGTCCCCGGCGCGACGGGTCCGCTCCAGCCGCCGCGAGATCTGGATGAGCAGCTGATCGCCTGCGCGGTGGCCGAGGGAATCGTTCACCACCTTGAACCGGTCGAGGTCGAGGAAGAGCACGGCGAACCCGCCGCGCCCGCGGCCCTTGGCGCGCTCGAGCGCCATGCCCAGCCGCTCCATGAACAAGGCGCGGTTGGGCAGCCCGGTGAGCGCGTCGTAGAACGCCGCGTGCCACAGCTTTTCCTCGGCGCGCAGCCGCTCGGTCACGTCGATGGAGACCACCAGGCGCGCCTTGCGCCCGGACAGGTCGATGGCGTGCGAGGTCACCTCCACGTCCATCAGCTCGCCGTTCGCCTTCCGGTGCCGACAGATGTTCGCGGTGGCTGGCGCGCCCTCCGACAGCCCCTGCAGACGCTCGTGCAGCCCCGGCACGTCCTCGGCCGGGCGGATCTCCGCGATCGTCATCCCCAGGAACTCGTCGCGCGAGTACCCGTACCGCTGCACCGCCGCGTCGTTCACGGCCAGGAAGCGCAGCGTCTCCGCGTCGAAGACCCACATCGCCTGCGGGCTCGCGTCGAAGAGCAGCCGGTAGCGCTCCTCGCTGGTGCGCAGCGCCTCGACCACCCGGATGCGGTCCGAGACGTCGCGGATCGAGGTCCACAGCGCGCGCCGGCCGCGATACTCGATCGGCCCCGCCGTGACCTCCACCACGATCTCAGAGCCGTCCTTGCGGGCGTGGCGCGACTCGTACGCGCCGCCCTGGCCCTGCTCCGCCTCGCTGAGCCGCCCGCGGTCGGCCGGCGGGTCGCGCCAGAGGCGCTCGAGCGGGACCCCGACCAGCTCGGCGCGCGGGAAGCCGTACAGCTCGCAAGCGTGCCGGTTGGCGTCGACCACCACCTCGTCCTTCGGGTCGACGATGAGGATCGCGTCGCGCGCGTTCTCGAACAGCGCGCGGTACTCGCGCTCGCTTCGGCTCAGCTCGTCGTCAGTCACGCGGGAGGCAGGGGCCTCCTCCGCCGCCGTATCCGGCAGCTGACCAGTGGATGGCTCGCCCACGACGGAGCAGTAACGGATGGGCGCACGGCCCGTAAAGGAGCCGCGTTCCCCACCCCGTGGCAGATCAGGCGACCTGCTCTTCCAATGTGAGGACCGGGAGGAGCGAGTTCTGCAGCGCGTGCAGCTCGTCGGCCGCGCGGGGCTGCACCACCTCGCACGCGCCAGCCTCCGCCAGGGCTTTGCGGACCAGTTGGTGGTTCAAGGCATGGCCCGACTTCACCGCGACGAAGTGGCCGATGACCGGCATCCCCAACAGCGCCAGGTCGCCGATGGCATCCAGGATCTTGTGGCGGACGAACTCGTCGGGGAAGCGCAGCCCTTCGGGGTTCAGGATGTGGAAGTCATCGACCACGACGGCGTTGTCGAGCGAGCCGCCCCGCGCCAGGCCCGCGCGGTGCAGCCTTTCCACGTCGCGCTTGAACCCGAAGGTGCGCGCCCGCGCGATCTCCTTCTGGAACGACCGCCCGTCCAGCTCGATGGCGCAGCTCTGATCGCTGATCAGCGGATGCTGGAAGTCGATGGTGTACGTCATCCGGAAGTGGCGCGCCGGCAAGAGCTTCGCCACCTTGTCGCCGTCCGAGACCGTAACCGGCCTGCGCACCTGGAGGAACCGGCGCGGAGCGCGCAGCTCGTGGATCCCGGCGCGGTGGATGAGCTGCACGAACGGCGCGCTCGAACCGTCGGCGATGGGGACCTCGGGGCCTTCCACCTCGATGCGCGCGGCGTCGATGCCGCAACCGGCGAGCGCCGCGAGCACGTGCTCCACGGTACCGATGCGCACGCCGTCGCGGCCCAGCGAGGTGTTCAGCACCGTGTCGACGACCGAGGCGCATGCCGCCGGAATCTCCAGGGCGGGAGCGAGATCGGTGCGCACGAAGACGATTCCGCTGTCTGCGGGCGCCGGCGAAAGCGTCAGCCGGACCGGCTCGCCGGTATGCAGCCCGATGCCCTCGATGGATGCACGTTGCTTGAGTGTCCGCTGGTGGAAGGATTGGCCATCCATCGTTCGGTGGGTCCTCGGGTAGGTGCGGCAGCGGCGTGAAAGGACAGGCGTGCTTTGCAGCAGCAAGGTGTGTGCCGTGGGGCGGCGGCTCCGCTGTCCTCCCTGCTGCGAATGCAAAACTCTCCACGCTCCTCCGAGGTTAAAAGCGGACGTCCAAGGCGGCCCTCGGAGGTTCGGCCGCCCTGCTCCTGCGCTTCGGCGCTGCAGCTACGGTTAAACCGCGACACGGATGTCGCGGTGTGCTTACACGCCATCGAGCCGTCTGGCAAGCGCCTCCCGGACCGTACCCTCGTCGAGCGGGAGCTTCTGCAGCTCGGAACGCCTGTTCACGTTGTCCAGCGCGCGGTCGAGGATCTCGCCGAACCGCCGGCAGTCCTCGCGTAGCTTCTGGATCCGCTGCGGAGTGTTCTCGGGAGCGCTCCCGCCCCACGAGTCGAGCAGGTCGAGGAACCGGTCGAACAGCTCGCGGTCGCTGTGCCGGAGCAGCTGGTAGCCCACGTCGCGAAACTCGAGCGAGAACCTGCGGAGCGGTTGCACCATCGAGACGTCCGCTCCGGCCTGCGCGAGGCGCCCCGCGGTGGCGCGGCACATCTCGCGGAAGACGCACAGGTCCAGGCGCAGCCGCACCGACAGCTCGGCGCGTCCCTCCTGCGCATCGAAGAGCGCCTCCCGGGAGAGGCGCGGGTCCAGCGCCGTGGCGATGGCCCCGATGGCGTCCTTGGCGGCGGCGACCAGCTGGTCCCGGTGGCCGTCGATCTGCCCGCGATCGGTGATCGGCTGGGCGAGGATGGGCGGGACCCGCTCCAGCGCCGAACGGATGGGCGCCGCCGCCGCGCGGCCGGCTGCGGCCGACGCGCCCACGCCGTCCACCGTTGCGATCAACCGGGGCAGCTCGGATTCGAGATAGCCGATCAGCGCGACCAGCTCGCTGCGGACCAGGGCGAGGATGACCAGCACGCGGCGGCTGTGCGGCGTCGGGGGCGGAGGCACGTAGCGCAGGCTGCGCAGCGAGCGGAACGCGGCCAGGAGCGCCAGCGCGAAGGCGCGGCGCACCTTTTCGTCCTGCGTCTGCCGGAGCGCCTCGAGGAGCTTCACCGAGCTGACCCGGTCGTACTCGCCGCGGAACTCCATGGCCGCCGGCGGGCAGAAGTACCTGGAGGCGAACAGCTCGTGCTGCAGCGCCCGCCCGACGTCCACGAACACCTGCTGGGGCGTCGCCTCGACGCGGAGCAGATGGTCGATGATCCCCTGCTGCGCGGAGAGGCCGCTGCGGAGCAGGAACAGGCTCTCCTCCGGCGTCCGCTGCTCGCGCAACTCGGCGCCGAGCTGCGCCCGCGTACGGTCGTCCGACAAGGTGCCCGCGACGAAGCTGCGGAAGAGCAGCGCCTGCTCCTGCTTCTGCACGATCAGCCGGCGCGAGAGGTGCGAGGCGCGGTGCACGGCGTCGCGGGCGGCCTTGAGCTCCTCGCGGAAATCCCGGTCGGCCGGCGGCTGCTCCTCGCCGAACAGGTTGCGCAGGGTGAAGAACCGGTCGATCCCGCGGAGCAGCATCTCCAGCTCGAAGAGGACCTCCTCGCGCCCCGCGATCTCCAACGTCCGGATCCAGCGCTCGCGCTCCGCCAGGTAGACCGCGCGGACGCGCTGCGAGTCGCGCATCAGCTCGAAGAAAAAATCCTGAGCGACGCCGCGCCGATCCACCCCTCGATTGTCCCGCAACTCTGCAAGTGCCGCGAATTTACAGCCTCTCTCGGGCAAAAAGCCTTCACCGCGGAGACGCGGAGAGCGCGGAGAGCGCGGAGGATTTCTGGTTTGCGCGGCTTGGGCACGCGCGCTCGATCGGACGACGAGAACAGGATTTCTCCGCGCTCTCCGCGTCTCCGCGGTCGTCCTTTTGACCCGTTCCGGGTCGACTTAGAGGAGGGAG
>DATFUN010000105.1:0-10059 GCA_035260805.1 Myxococcales bacterium
CTCGGGCCGCATGCTCGCGTACGAGTCGTCCGCGGAGCGGCACAGTGCGCAGAGTTGGTCGATGCGCGGCACTTCGGTGGCGAACCAGTACTGCGCCGCGGCGAGCTTGCCCTGGTAGAAGTCGGACGAAGCGGTATCGCGCTTCAGTCCCTCGCGCGCGGCGGCGGCCTGGAGCAACCACTGCCAGGCGATCACCGCGATCGAGAACAGCTCCATGTAGTCGGACGAGTTTCGCATCATCGCGTCGCGATCGCCCAGCGAGCCGAGGTGCATGGTGGTCTCACCGATGGTCGCCAGCGCCCGCGCCAGCTGCGCGCTCTGTTCCGGGTCCACGCCGGGACGCTGGCAGTCGGTCACCACCTGCTCGGCGAGAGCGCGAAGCGACGCTCCGCCGGTCCCCAGCACCTTCCGGCCGAGCAGATCGAGCGCCTGGATCCCGCTGGTCCCTTCGTGGAGCGAGTTCAGCTTCTGGTCCCGCATCCACGCCTCGGGGAGGTACTCGCTGGTGTACCCGTAGCCGCCGTGCACCTGGACCGCGAGCACGTTCGACTCGAACCCCTTCTCCGCGGGGAAGGTCTTCGCCACCGGCGTGAGCAGGTCGAGGAGCATCGCGCTTCGGCTCCGGTCGGCCTCGCTCTCCCCGTGGTCGGCGAGATCGGCGAGACGTCCGCAGGCAGCCAGCAACGAGAGCGCCCCCTCCACGATCGCCTTCTGGCGCAGGAGCATGCGGCGGACGTCGGCGTGTTGCACGATCGGCACCTGCGGCGTGCGCGGGTCGCGCGACGAGAGCGGCCGGCCTTGCGGGCGCGTGCGCGCGTACTCGAGCGCCTCCTGGTAGGCGACGTACGCGGTCATCACTCCGTTCATCCCGACCATCAGGCGCGCCGAGTTCATCATCTGGAACATGTGCGGGAGCCCCTGGTGCGGCGTGCCGACCAGCCACCCGCGGCAGTCGCCTCTCTCGCCGAAGTTGAGCGCGATGCTCGGCAGCCCGCGCCAGCCCAGCTTGTGGAACACGCCCGCGGAGTGACAGTCGTTGTCGACGAGGCCTCCGTCGGGTCCGGGGCGCATGCGGGGGACGGCGAACAGGGAGATGCCCTTCACCCCGGCCGGCGCGCCCTCGATCCGAGCCAGCGCGAGGTGCACCACGTTGTCGGTGAAGTCCTGGTCGCCGCCCGAGATGAACACCTTGTTGCCGTCGAGCAGGTAGTGCCCGCCCGAGGTGGCCCGCGCCCGTGTGCGTACGTCGGCCAGGCTGGAGCCCGCCTGCGGCTCGGTCAGCGCCATGGTCCCGCTCCACGCTCCCCCGTACATGCGCGGTAGGAAGGTTTCCCGCAGCCATTCGCTCCCGAACTCCTCGATCAGGTGCCCGGCGCCGGCGGTGAGCCCGACGTAGCCCATTGCCGCGACGTTCGCGGCCATCAGGTACCCGGCGCCCATCTCCGCGACGATGGCCGGTATCTGCTGCCCACCCACCGCTGCCGGCCGCGTCGGGCAGGTGAGGCCCAGCTCGACGAGGCGCGGCCAGATCTCCCGCATGGCCGGGTGCACGCGAACGCGGCCGTCGACCAGCTTGGGCGGTTCCTGGTCCATCGGACGGTACGCGGGGAAAAGCACCTCGCGCGCGAGCTTGCGGGCGCTGCCGAGGAATGGGTCGAAGGTCTCGCGGCCGTGGTCGGCGAAGTAGGGCAGGGCGCACAGCTCCAGCGCGCCGTGCACCTCGTAGAGCTGGAATGCGACGTCGCGGTCGGAGAGCAGTGGGTTGGCCATGGCGCGAGTGTAGATCGTACAGTGGCGCCGTGGCGCGCGGCATCGGGCTCGGGCTCCTCGCGGCGGCGCTGTTCGGCGCCAGCATCCCGGTCACCAAGCTGCTCGCTGCCGATGCCGATCCGCTGGTGCTGGCAGGGCTGCTCTACCTCGGAGCCGGCGCCGCGCTGGCGTTTTTGCGGCTGCTGCGCCCCGGCGCGGAGGCGAAGCTCCGCCGCTCGGACGTCCCCTGGCTCCTCGGCATCGTCGCCGCCGGGGCGATCGCCGGTCCCGTGCTCCTGGTCGTCGGCTTGCGGCGGCTCCCCGGCGTGCCGGCGTCCCTGCTGCTCAACCTGGAGGCGCCCCTCACCGCGGTGATGGCCGTGGCCGCGTTCGGCGAGCACCTCTCGCGGCGAGGCTGGGCGGCGGCAGCCTTGCTCGCCGGAGGAGCGGCGGCGCTTGCGGCGGCGCCCGGCGTGCTCCGTCTGGACGCGATTGGGGCCGCCGCGCTCGTGTGCGCCTGCGCGGCTTGGGCGCTCGACACCAACCTCACCCAGCGGCTCTCGCTCCGCGATCCGGTCGCGCTGGTCCGTTTCAAGGGACTGGCGGGCGGAGCCTGTACGCTGCTGCTCGGCCTCGCGCTGGGCGGCAAGCTGCCCGCCGCGCGCGAGACCGCGGCGGCGCTGGTGGTCGGCGCTTTCGGCTACGGAGCCTCGATCGTCTGGCACGTCGAAGCCATGCGCGTGCTCGGCGCGGCGCGGCAGTCGGCCCTGTTCGCCAGCGCGCCCTTCGCCGGCGCGCTCTTGTCAGTGCCCCTCTTCGGGGAGCGCTTCACCTTGCGGGAGGGCGTCGCCGCGGCGCTGATGGCTGGCGGCATCGCGCTGCTCGTCCGGGAGCGGCACGAGCACGTCCATCTCCACGAACCGATCGAGCACGAGCACCTGCACGTCCACGACGAGCACCACGGCCACCACCACGCGGAACCTGTCTCCGAGCCACACACCCACGCGCACCGCCACGAGCAGGTCGCGCACTCCCACCCGCACGCGTCCGACGTGCACCACCGCCACAAGCACTGACGTTTTACAGATTGACCCGCTGCATCCCGGCGGCCGGATAGCGCGCGCCCGCCGCGACGCCCTTCGGCGCCACCTCCTCGATGCGGCGCAGATCGTCCCGGGTCAGCTTGACGCGCAGCGCCCCGGCGTTCTCCTCGAGGTACTTCCGCTTCTTGGTGCCCGGGATGGGCACGATGTCGGGTCCCCGGGCGAGCAGCCACGCCAGCGCGAGCTGCGCCGGAGTGCAGCCCTTCTCGACCGCGATCTGGCGGACCCTCTCCACCAGTTGCAGGTTCCGCTGGAAATTCTCGCCCTGGAAGCGCGGATGGTTGCGCCGCCAGTCGTCGGCCGGCAGATCCTCCGGGCCCTGGAAGCGCCCGGCGAGGAGCCCGCGGCCCAGCGGGCTGTAGGCGACGAAGCCGATCCCCAGCTCCCGCACGGTGGGCAGGATCTCGTCCTCCACGTCCCGGCTCCAGAGCGAGTACTCGGTCTGCAGCGCCGAGATCGGATGCACCTTGTTCGCCCGGCGGATGGTGACCGGCGCCGCCTCGGAGAGGCCGAGGTAGCGCACCTTGCCGGCCTTCACCAGCTCGGCCATCGCGCCCACCGTCTCCTCGATGGGCACTTCGGTGTCCACCCGGTGCTGGTAGTAGAGATCGATGTGATCGGTCCCCAGCCGCTGCAGCGAGCCCTCGCACGCCTTGCGGACATAGTCGGGCTTCCCGCTGACGCCGCCGAAGCTGCCGTCCTCGCCGCGCACGTTGCCGAACTTGGTCGCCAGCACCACCTGGTCGCGCTTGCCGCGGATTGCCTTCCCGACCAGCCGCTCGTTGGTGAACGGGCCGTACATGTCGGCCGTGTCGAGGAAGGTGATGCCCAGCTCGATGGCCCGATGGATGGTCGCGATCGATTCGTCCTCGTCGCGGCCGGAATAGAACTCGCTCATCCCCATGCAGCCGAGGCCCAACGCGGATACGCGCAGGCCCTGCTTTCCCAGCGCTCTCGTCTCCATCAGAACTCCTTGGTCTCGCCTGGCTTGAAGGTCAACACCCTCGCCGCGGTCGCGGACTTCTTCAGCGCCGCCGAGAGCTGCTCGGGCGTCCCGGTGAGCGCCGGGAAGGTCCCGAAGTGCATGGGGATCACCGTCTTGACCTGCAACAGCCGGACGGCGAGGGCCGCGCCCTGCGGGTCCATGGTGAAATACCCGCCGATGGGCAGCATCGCCACCGTCGGGTGATAGCGCTCCGCGATCAACGCCATGTCGTGGAACACGTCGGTATCGCCCGCGTGGTAGATCGTCGGCCCGCCCTGGATCTCCAGCACGAACCCCAGCGGAGAGCCGCCGTACTTCGGCGGCTGCTTGGGATCGGTGCCGAATCCGCTGGAATGCACGGCCTCGACGAGGTGGATCTTGACGTCCTTCACCTGCAAGGTCCCGCCTGCGTTCGCGCCTTTCCCGTTTTCGGCGCCGATCAAGCCCACCAATTCGTAGGCGCCGATGACCTGGGCGCCCGTCCGCTTCGCAAGCTCGGCGGTCTCGCCGACGTGGTCGAAGTGGCCGTGGGTGACGAGGATGGCGTCGATCTGCTCGGGCGGCTGCGTGTCCTGCGGGGCGCGCGGGTTCTTCAGCCAGGGGTCGATGGCGATGGTCGCCCCCGCCGGTGATTTCACGAAGAAGGCCGAGTGTCCCCACCAGATGGCCGCCGTCTTGCCGGACTTCTGCTGCGCGGCCGCGGGAAGGGCGATGAGCAGCGCAGCGAGGGCGAGCTTCCGCATGACACGGACCTCCGGTGTGGGCGGTGCTTTAACTGCGCCGCGTCCGCCTGTCGAGGTACTTCCGGCGGGTGCGTGCCGGTCGGGGCGATGCCCAGCCGAGCAACGAACGAGCGGCCGTGGCATCCTGAACCGAAAGGAGGCCATGCATGGCATTCACACCTGACGACATCCGGGCCAACCGGGAGTTCTTCGCGGCCAAGCTGCGCGCCGAAGCCGAGAAGCAGGCCGTAGTCAACTGGGTCAAGAAGGAACCTGGAGCAAAGGAGATCGTGCTGGTCGACAGCCGCGCCCGCGACGCATTCGCCAAGGCGCACATCGAGGGGGCGCTCAGCGTTCCGCTCGACGAGCTGAAGCAGGTCGCCTCGCAGCTCCCGCGCGACAAGACGCTGGTCGTGTACTGCTGGAACCAGTACTGACACGTCGGGGCGAAAGCCGCTCTGCAGTTGGCAGAGCTCGGGTTCTTCTGCAAGGAGTTGAATATCGGCTGGGCCGAATGGGTGGAGGCGAAGCTGCCCACGCACGAGGGCCGCGTGGAGCGCGGCGCGGTGAAGTGCACCTGCTCGCGGACGTAACCGCCGAGTGACCGAACACGCCGGGTCGCCGCCGGAGACGCCGCCGGACGAGCGCACGGCCCCGTCCGCGGCGAGCGGCAGGCTGATCGCGCTGCGCTCGCGCGACTTCCGCCTGCTGCTCGCCGGGCAGGTGGTCTCGCTCACCGGCACCCAGATGCAGCAGGTGGCGGTCGTCTGGCAGCTCTATCTGTTGACCCAGTCGCCGCTCGCCCTGGGCATGCTCGGGTTCTTCCGCGTGGCTCCCATCGTCGTCTTCGCGCTGGGCGGCGGCGTCCTGGCGGACGCGTTCGACCGCCGCAAGCTGATGCTCTTCACGCAGTCGGCGCTCGCGCTGGTCTCGCTGGCGCTGGCCGCGCTGTCCCACGCCCACAGGACCTCCCCCGCGGCCATCTACGGCCTGGCCTTCGTGGCCGGCGCCGCCACGGCCTTCGACAACCCCGCCCGCCAGGCGCTGGTCCCGCGGCTGGTCGACGCACGGCAGCTGCCCAATGCGCTCAGCCTGTACGTGACGGTCTTCCAGGTCGCGACCGTCGCCGGACCCGCGCTGGGCGGCCTCCTCCTGGCCACCGCCGGTCCCACCTTCATCTACCTGGCCGACGTGCTCTCCTACGGCGTGGTGATCGGCGCGCTGCTGGCCATGGAGCACAGGCACACCGGGCGCGGCGGCGCGCCCATCAGCGCACGGGCGGTGGCGGAGGCGCTGCGCTTCCTGCGCCGCGCTCCCATCATCTGGTCGACGATGCTGCTCGACTTCGTGGCGACCTTCTTCGCCGGCTCGCTGCTCTTGCTGCCCATCTTCGCCGACCAGCTCCTTCACGTCGGACCGCGCGGGCTGGGCCTGCTCTACGCCGCGCAGCCCTTCGGCGCGGCGCTCACCGGCGCGGCGCTCTCCACCATGCGCCCGCTGCGGCGGCAAGGCCCCGCGGTGCTCTGGTCGGTGGCCCTGTACGGGGCCTCCATCGCGCTGTTCGGCCTGTCGCCGTGGTTCTGGCTCAGCTTCCTCATGCTGGCCGTCTCGGGAGCAGCCGACATGGTCAGCGCGGTGATCCGCAACATCGTGCGGCAGACGCTGACCCCGGACGAGCTGCGCGGCCGGATGAGCTCGGTGGTGATGATCTTCTTCATGGGCGGCCCGCAGCTCGGCGAAGTAGAGGCCGGCGCAGTGGCGCGTCTGTTCGGAGCGCGCGTCTCGGTGGCCTCGGGCGGCCTTCTCTGCATCCTCGCCGCTGCGGCCGCCGCCGTGCTGGTCCCGCAGCTCCGCCGCTACGAGGGCTGATCGAGCATCTCGCGCGCCTTGCGCAAGAGCTCCTCGGGGGTGAACGGCTTGCCGAGGAAGCCCATCCCGTTCTCCAGCGCGCCCTGCCGGATGCCGGCGTCGTCCGTGTAGCCCGAGGTGAACAGCACCTTGAGCCGCGGCGCTTCGGCGCGCAGCCGCGTGGCCAGCTCGCGCCCGCCCATCTCGGGCATCACCAGATCGGACACCACCAGGTCGACGCCGCTGCGCTCGCGCCAGCGCTGCAAAGCCTCCTCGCCGTTGCGCGCCTCGACGACCTTGAAGCCGCCCCGCGAAAGCGCCTTGCGCGCCGCGATCCGGACCGCGTCCTCGTCCTCCACCAGCAGCACCGTCTCGCCGCGGCCGGGGACCTTCTCCTGGACGGGCGTCTTCTCGGCGTACGAGGGCGCGCCTTCCGCGAACGGAAGGTACACCTCGAACGTCGAGCCCTGGCCGACGGTGGAGGTGGCGCGGATGTACCCGCCGCTCTGCTTCACGATGCCGTAGACGGTCGCCAGCCCGAGCCCGGTGCCCTTTCCCAGCTCCTTGGTGGTGAAGAACGGCTCGAAGATGCGTTCCATCGTGTGCGCATCCATCCCCGCGCCCGTGTCCGTAACGCGCATCTGCACGAACGGCCCTCGCTGGATGGGGCAGCCGAACATGCGCAACCCGTCCTCCTGGGTCAGCTCCACGGTACGGGTGTGCAAGGACAGCGTGCCGCCGGCAGGCATGGCGTCGCGGGCGTTCAGCGCCAGGTTCAGGATCACCTGCTCGATCTGCCCGGGGTCGGCGCAGACGGTGCATCCTTCGCCCAGCTCGGCGACCAGCCGGATGTCCTCGCCGATGAGGCGACCCAGCATCTTCTGCATCTCGGCGACTGCGGAAGACAGGTCGAGCGACCGGGGGCGCAGCACCTGCCGGCGGCTGAAGGCGAGGAGCTGGCGGGTGAGGTTCGCGGCCTTCTCGCCCGCCTCGCGGATGTCGGCAAGGTCGCCGCGCAGCGGGTGGTCCTCCGGCAGCGCGGAGAGCGAGAGCTGCACGGTGGTGAGGATCGCGGTCAGCAGGTTGTTGAAGTCGTGCGCGATGCCGCCTGCCAGCCGGCCCACCGCCTCGATCTTGTGCGACTGGCGCAGCTTCTCCTCGCTCTTGCGCAGCGCCTGCTCCGCCTCTTGCCGCTCGGTGACGTCCCGGCAGTTGAGCAGGATGCCGCGCACCGCCTCGTCCTGAAGCAGGTTGCGGGGAGTCGCCTCGACCCAGCGGTACGCGCCGTCCTTGCGCCTGAAGCGGACCGTCCAGCAGCCCGAGCTCCCGGGCGTGTCCATGATCGCCCGCAGCGCGTCGCGCGCGACCGGCACGTCGTCGTGATGGACGAGATGGAACGGGGTCTGGCCAACCAGGTCCGACGGTTCCCACCCGAGGACGTGGCTGATGGAAGGGCTGAGGTACCGGACCTTGCCGTCGGGGTCGGTGATGGCGACCAGGTCGGACGCGTTGCTGAGGAGCGTGCGGTAGAACCGCTCGCTCTTTGCGAGCGCTTCTTGCAGCCGGGTCTTTTCGGCGACGTCGGCGACCATTGCCCGCGCGTTTGCCCGCACGGATTCCTCCTGGCGGGCGCGCTGCATCGCCGCCGCGAGCACGTTCGCGAGCGATTGGAGGAAGTCGACGTCCTCGCCGCTGAACCGGCGCGGCTCGGGATCCAGTACGCTGAGCGCCGCCAGGCTGGTCGAGCTCCAGTGGACCAGCACCGTGATGCAGCTCCGCGCTCCCGCGGCCTCGAGCACCGGCGAGCGCGAGAACCGGCGGTCGGAGGCAATGTCCTCGATGACCAACGGCGCGCGCGTGCTCAGGAGCAGCTCCGACGGGCTGCCCGGGCTCGCGTGCATCCGCGCCGGCAGCTCGATGCCTCGCTGTGCCAGGGGGAGCGTCTCCTGGTCGCGGATCTCCAGCGCCGCGGCCATCGGCGTGAGCAAGCCGCCGCACGCTTCCGCCAGCACCTCCTCGGCTAGCGCGCCGGGATCGATGCCGGACAGCGCCCTTAGGCCGATCCGCGCTACGGCCGCCTGCTGCCGCACGCGGGTTTCCAACTCGCTTTGCATGGAGCCAGGGCCCGGGGCGGAAGCGACCGGGACGGGCGAACCCGAGCGGCCCCGACGGCTAGGAGAACCCATCGGGTCAGGGATCGACAGTTTGCGCGCGGACTTGAGTGGCGTCGCGCCACCTCTCCCTACACGGTGGTCCCCGCGGCCTCTACGCCACCCCGCGCGCGGGCTGCGCGCGCGGCACGCGCACGGTGAAGCAGGCCCCTTGGCCCGGCACGCTGTCGATGTCCAGCGTCCCTCCCAGGCTCTGCACCACGCGCCAGGCGATGGTCAGCCCCATCCCCATCCCGCGGCCCGGGCCCTTGGTGGTGAAGAACGGGGTGAACAGCCGCGCGCGGTCTTCCGGCTTGATGCCGTGGCCGTTGTCCTTCACGCTGAGGAGCAGCCGGCCCTCCACCGCGCGCCCGTGCACCTCCACACGACCGGTGCCGTCGTCCGGCGAGGCCTCGATCGCGTTCTGCACCAGGTTGGTGAGCACCTGGTTGAACTCCTCCGGAACGCATTCCACCCGGCCGTCGCCTTCGAAGCGCAGCTCGACCTTGACCTTGCGGCCCGTGGCGGGCAGCACGATGCCGACCACGTCGCGGACGGCCTCGAACGCGTCGTGGGAGCGCAGCTGGCGCGCGTAGCCGGCCCGGCTGTAGTTGCCCATCAGCTCGACGGTGCGGGTGATGCGGCGGATGCCCGACTCGGCCACCTCGAACAGCTCGCGCATGCGGTCTTGCAGCCGCTGCACCTGCTCGACCGAGGCGGCGTCCTGTGGCCTGCGCGACAGCTCCAGGACCGCGTTGGTGTCCATCCGCACGCGGGCCAGCGCGTTCTTCACGTAGTTCAGCGGGTTGTTGATCTCGTGCGCCAGCCCGCCTGCGATCGACTCCAGCGAATCCATCCGCTGCGTGAGCAGGATGTCGGCTTGCGCGGCCTGCGTCTTGACCAGGCTGCGCGCAGCGGAGAGCAGCTCGCGGGGCGAGAACGGCTTGGCGAGGTACGTGTTCACGCCGGTCTCCATCCCGGCCACGCGGTCCTCCAGCTCGCCGCGCGCGGTGAGCATCACGATGGGGATGTGCCGGGTGGTCGGGTCGTCGCGCAGCCTGCGCGTCAGCTCGAGTCCGTCCATGCCGGGCATCATGAGGTCCGTGACGATCAGGCTGGGCAGCTCGGTGCGCGCGAGGGCGAGGCCCTGCGTGCCGTCCGGCGCGGAGAGCATCTTGAAGTGCTGCTGCAGGGCCATGCCGACCAGGCGGATGACGTCGGGCGTGTCCTCCACCACCAGGCAGGTGTGGCGGCGCGAGTCCTCGTCGGGGTCGCGGGCGAGCGCGCGGCGCTCGGTCGCCTCGTGGATGTCGAGCAGGCGGAACTCCTCGCGCGCCTGCATCTGCGCGGCGAAGTCCATCAGGCCGCGGTCGCCCGCGCGGGCGCCGCTGAGCACGTCGCGGCGCAGGCTGCGGCGGTCGAGCACCTCGGGGCGGAAATGCTCCTTGTCCTTGATCAGCTCGACGGTGAAGCGGGCGCCGTGGTCGTTCTCGGCGCGGATG
>DATFUN010000106.1:0-4003 GCA_035260805.1 Myxococcales bacterium
CAGCGCGGCGGCGGGAAGCTGGACGTGCCCTTGACCCCGGCCCCGCTCTCGCCCGAGCGGGCGATGGCCAGCTTCCAGAGCGCCGCCGGCCTCAAGTTGGCGGAGATGGATCCCGCCGAGGCGCGTCGCGCAGGCATCGAGGCGCCGCGCGGGCTGGTCGCCGTCGACCAGGTGCAGCGCGGCTCGCTGGCGCAGCGCGGCGGCCTGCGCCGCGGCGACATCGTGGTGGCGGTGAACAGCGCCGAGGTGGATACGCTGAAGGATTTCCAGAAGGCGATCGCGCAGGCGCGCAAGAGCGGCCGCGCGGTCCTGCTCGTCCAGCGCGGCTACCAGCTGATGGAGCTCGCGCTCGAACTGGGGTGAGACATGGCGGACGATCCCAAGCGGCCGCGGCTGGACTTCAACGCGCTCGTGCTGTCGCTCGGCTCCTCGGCGCTGATCCACCTGGGGGAAGCGCCCGATCCGGTCAGCGGCAAGACGCAGGAACCCGACCTTCCCCTGGCGCAGCAGTCGATCGATCTATTGGCGCTGTTGCAAGAAAAGACCCGCGGGAACCTGAGCGACGAGGAGGCCCGGTTCCTCGACGCGCTGCTCTACGACCTGCGCGTCCGGTACGTCGCGGCGGCGGGCCGCGGGGAGAAGCACCCCGCTCCGGCTGCGAAGCACTGACTACCCGTCGCGGCCCTCCTCGACGAACAGCCCGTACCGCCTCTCCGCGCCGGACTCCTCGACGATCCATCCCACCCGCGCGTGCGCGAAGGGCAAAGGTCCCAGGCCGCACTCGGGCGTCATCAGGAACCGCAGCAACCTGCGCGCGCGCGGCGCGTCGATGCCGAGCCCGTGGGCGAGGAAGACGGTGGCCGCCGAGGTGAACTCGTCGAGCGGGACCCGGCGTCCGTGCTCGTCCTCGGTGGTGCCGCCGTAGGACATGTCGGTCCGGCCCAGCGACGCGTCCATCGAATCGAAGAGCAACGTCAGCCGGCGCACGCGGCCGTGCGCGTCGGGCAGCGCTTCCAGGCCGGCGAACGGCGCCCGGAAGGCGAGGACCGGCGGGCGGAGCACCGCCCGCGCGAAGGCGTTGGCGACGATCGGGCTGTGCTCGACGCGGGCCGCCGCAGCGCCGAGCAGGCTGAAGTGCGCTGCGCGCCGTGCGGCATCGCGCAGCCCGGCCAGGCGGGCTTGCAGCGCCGGCTGCGGACCGATGCGCGCGAGGAGCTCGGCCAGCTCGCGCGCGGCGCCTTCGTCGTCACCGAGCGCCTCCAGCGCGGCAGCCCGCTGCGCGTGCGCTCCGGCGTGGTCGGGATCGCGCGCCAGCGCCTCGCCCTGTGCCTGCGCCGCGAGTCCCACTTCGCCCAGCTCCAGGAGCGCGAGACCCCGCTCGTGCCACGGCTCCGGGTCTCGCGGGGACAGCTGCGCGGCCCGGCGCAACCACTCGGCCGCGAGCCGCGGCACGCCGGACTTGAGCGCCAGGAGGCCCGCCTCGCGAAAGGACTGCGCCCGGTCCGGCTGGGCCGCGCCCCGCTCGACCAGCTCCTCGGCCTCGCGAAGCCGATTCGCCGCGAGCAGCGCCCGGAGCTCGTCTTCTGGAATGCAGGCCATTGCGTCGGCGCTCTGAAAAGATCAGCGCCGCCCGATCGGCGGCGACTGCCCGGAGCGCTGCAGCAGCTCGGCCAGGTGCTGCTTCCACAGCGCAGGCAGCGAGTGCGTCCCGTGACCACGCGTCTGCGGACCGATGGGCAGGACTACCGCCTTGCCCTGGCGGACCCTCCTGATCTCGCGCTCCAGGATGCGCAGCTCGGGCGGGTTGATCAGGTCGTCCGCCGAGTTCACCGCAACCAGCGGAGCCTCGATGGCTTCGAGCTTGGGCTGCGGGTCGTACTCGCGCGAGGCGTCGAATGCGTAGAGCATGTCGTTGGCGTCGGCCTGCGCGAGCCGCTTCTGCAGCATCTCCTCGTACAGCTTGTCCGCCGCCTCGCGCGACGGCGCCTGCGCCTGCCAGGGAAGCGGTGCGCTTCCCATCAGCAAGAGCACGTCTAGGGCCGCGACGAGCCCCTGCCGGGGTTGCGCCTCGTAGTCGCCCCCTTTCCACGCCGGATCCCCCCGGATGCCGTCGAGGATCATCTTGCGCATCACCCGGTTCCGCCCCGCGATCTGCACGGGCAGCGAGGCGAGCGGCATCAGCGCGTCCATGAGCTTCGGGTGCGCTTCTCCCCACAGCCAGGTCTGCATGCCGCCCATCGAGGTGCCCAGCACCAGGCGGAGGTGCTCGACCCCCAGCTTCTCGCGCAGCAGCCGGTACTGCGCCTCCACCATGTCGTCGTAGGTGTAGCGAGGGAACTTCGCGCGCAGGCCGTCGCTCGGCTTGGACGAATTGCCGTGCCCGATCCCGTCCGGCAGCACGATGAAATACTTCTCCGCGTCGAGGAGCTGCCCGGGCCCGAAGAGGACGCCCGCGAACGCCTCGGTGAGGAACTGGGCGCCGCTGCCTCCCGTCCCGTGCAGGATGAGGACCGCGTTGCGGCCGTTCGACTTGCCCAGCGTGCGGTAGTGGATCCGCAGCTCGGGCAGGCTCTCTCCGGAGGAGAACTGGAAGCTCCGCAGCACGTGATCCCCCTCGGACACTGCCGGCAGGGGAACGGCGGCGAGCAGGGCCAGCGCTGCGAGCAGCATGGGGGACCTCCGGGTGCTGAAGCCTCGCATTTCCGGAGTGATTCGTCACTGCCGGGGCCGTACCCGCGATCCTTGCCACGCTGTGTCGATGCGTTACGTTGACGACCATGAAACTCGACAAGTTCACGGTCAAGGCCCAGGAGGCGCTGCAGGAGGCGCAGTCGATCGCGCGCCGCCGCGACCACCAGGAGATCCTGCCCGAGCACGTGCTCGTCGCGCTGCTCGCCCAGCAGGACGGCCTGGTCGCCCCGCTGCTCCAGCGCATCGGCGCAGACCCCAAGCTGGTGCAGGCCCGCCTCGACGACGAGCTGCGCAAGGTGGCGCAGGTCCACGGAGGCGAGGGCGGTCACCTGGCGCAGCGCACCCTCAAGGTCCTCGACGCCGCCGAGGACGAGGCGCAGAAGCTGAAGGACGAATACGTCTCCACCGAGCACATCCTGCTCGCGCTCGCCTCGGAAAAGCGCGGCGCCGCCGGCGAGACGCTGCGGGCTTCCGGCGCCACGCGCGACCGCATCGCCCAGGCGCTCACCGCCGTGCGCGGATCGCAGCGCGTCACTTCCCAGGACCCCGAGTCGCAGTACCGCGTCCTGGAGAAGTACGCGATCGACCTCACCGATCGCGCGCGCAAGGGGAAGCTCGACCCGGTGATCGGCCGCGACGAGGAGATCCGCCGGGTCATCCAGGTCCTCTCGCGCCGCACCAAGAACAACCCGGTGCTGATCGGCGACCCCGGGGTGGGCAAGACCGCCATCGTGGAGGGGCTCGCCCGCCGCGTGGTCGACGGCGACGTGCCCGAGGGCCTGAAGGACAAGCGCATCGTCGCCCTCGACATGGGCGCGCTCGTGGCCGGCACCAAGTTCCGGGGCGAGTTCGAGGAGCGCCTCAAGGCGGTGCTGAAGGAAGTCACCGCCAGCGAGGGTCAGGTCATCCTCTTCATCGACGAGCTGCACACCATCGTGGGCGCCGGCGCGGCCGAAGGCGCGATGGACGCGGGCAACATGCTCAAGCCGGCGCTGGCGCGCGGCGAGCTGCACTGCATCGGCGCCACCACCGTCAACGAGTACCGCAAGCACATCGAGAAGGACCCGGCGCTGGAGCGCCGCTTCCAGCCCGTCATGGTGGGCGAGCCCAGCGTGGAGGACACCATCTCCATCCTGCGCGGGCTCAAGGAGCGGTACGAGGTGCACCACGGCGTGCGCATCCAGGACAGCGCGCTGGTCGCCGCCGCGACGCTCGGAAACCGGTACATCACCGACCGCTTCCTGCCCGACAAGGCCATCGACCTGATCGACGAGGCCGCCTCGCGCCTGCGCATGGAGATCGATTCCATGCC
>DATFUN010000107.1:0-5644 GCA_035260805.1 Myxococcales bacterium
TGAGCTCTTGGGGGGTCGGGGGGAGCGAGCTCCCCCCTTGTAGAGGCGCCGAAGGCGCCGGATCGGAAAAGGGTCACGGTCCTTGGTAGGCTCGAAAGCGAGCTGCCGGCGTTGAACATGCCGAGTAGGGGTGCGCCTGCTCCGTCCTGCGCGCGCCGCCCCGGGCGGAGTTATGCTGCAAGCGTGAAGACGCGGACCGCCCTGGCGCTCGCCGCCTCGCTCATCCTGCCGCCGGCCGCGCGCGCCGCCGAGAAGACGGACACGATCAAAGTCGTCGGGTGGCACAGCAAGGGTGACGCGTACAAGACCGAGGTGGCGGTTCGCGCCGTCAAGGGCGTCTCGAACGCGGCCGCCGACTTCGCCCGGACGGTCGTCGTCGTGACCTACGACGACAAGCAGGCGACCCGCCAGCAACTCGACAAGGCGATCGGGGAAGCCGGCTACTCGACCGGAAAGTAGCCCCTTCCGTTCGATGCTACGCTAGCCCCGTGGACGACGCCTTCTTCGTGCGCGAGGGCCCGCGGCTGGTAGCGACCGCGCTGACGCGCGGGCCGTGGAGCAACGAGCACCAGCATGGCGGACCTCCGGCGGCGCTGCTCGCCGGCGCCATCGAGCGGGTGGGCGACGAGGCTGCGCAGTTCCGGCTGGTGCGCGTCACCGTCGAGTTCCTCCGGCCGGTGCCCATCGCGCCGCTCGAGCTGTCGGTGGAGATGGTCCGCGCGGGGAAGCAGGCCCAGCGGGTCGGGGCGACGCTCTCGGCGGGCGGGGTCGAGGTGGCGCGCGCCCTGGGTCTGCGCTTGCGGCGGCAGGGCCTCGAGGTTGCCGAGCGGTCCGCCGCGCCGCCCCTCCCGCACCCGGATACGCTCTCGCCGTACCGCTTCTCCTTCTTCCGGCACGAGGTCGCCTACCACACGGCGATCGAGCTGCGCATCGCGCGCGGCACCTGGGCGAAGGGTCCCGTCGACGGCTGGATGCGGCCGCTCTTCCCGCTGGTGAGCGGCGAGCCGACCTCGGCGTACGAGCGGATCCTCATCCTCGCCGACGCGGAGAGCGGCGTCTGCCCGCCTCTCGATCCGGATCGCTGGACCTTCTTGAACCCCGACCTGACCGTCTACTTCGGGCGCGAGCCGCGCGGCGAATGGCTGGGCCTGCAGATCACCTCCGAGGCGCACGCCGACGGAACGGGCCTGGCGCAGAGCGCCTTGTCGGACCTCGACGGCCCGTTCGGACGCGCCGCCCAGAGCCTCGTCGTCGCGCCGCGCCCACCGTGATATGCACCGGCCCATGGCCAACAAGACCGTGATCGACGGGATCGCCGGCCTCGAGGCGCTCGCCGGCAAGGACCTGGGCAAGTCGGAATGGCGGACGATGAAGTACGAGGACATCGTTCGGTTCGCGGACGCGACCGGCGATCACCAGTGGATCCACGTCGACCGCGAGCGCATCCGCAAGGAGTCGCCGTTCGGCGCGCCCATCGCCCACGGGTACTTCACGCTCTCCCTCATCGCCGGGCTCTTCTTCGAGATGGTGGAGCCGCGCAACTTCGCCATGGTGATCAACTACGGCCTGAACAAGGTGCGGTTCCCCGCGCCGCTCAAGGAAGGCCAGCGCTACCGCCTGGCGATGAAGATGCAGGATGCCAAGCAGGCGGGGAACGCCGTCGAGGCGCTGGTGGCCGCCACCATCGAGGTGGAAGGCGAGTCGAAGCCCGCTTGCGCGGCGGAGGTCGTCTTCCGCTTCTACGGAACGAGATAACCCCGGCTGGAAGCCGTGCCCGAGATCAACTTCGACGGGATCGTCGGCCCCACGCACAACTACGCGGGCCTCTCGCCCGGCAACGTGGCCTCGCTCACCCATGCGGGCCAGGCGGCGAATCCGCGCCGCGCGGCCCTGCAGGGCCTCGCGAAGATGCGCCTGGTCGCCTCGCTCGGCGTAGGGCAGGGGGTGCTGCCTCCGCACGAGCGGCCGCGCATGCGCACCCTTCGTCAGTTCGGTTTCCGCGGCAGCGACGAGGAGGTCCTCGCCGCCGCTGCCGCCGGGGATGGCCACCTGCTCCGGCTCTGCTCCAGCGCCGCGGCGATGTGGACGGCGAATGCCGCCACCTGCGTGCCGTCCGAGGACAGCGCGGACGGGCGCCTGCATCTCGTCCCGGCGAACCTGACCTCCATGTTCCACCGCGTGCTCGAGGCCGACACCACCACGCGCGTGCTGCGGACCATCTTCAAGGACCCCGTCCGCTTCGCCGTCCACGATCCGCTGCCGGGCGGCGCGCAGTTCTCCGACGAAGGAGCGGCGAACCACACCCGGCTCGCGGCGGCGGGACGCCCGGCTGTGCACCTCTTCGCCTGGGGACGCGCCGCATATGGCGCGGTCCCCGCCTCGGGCCAGCCGCTGCGCTTCCCGGCCCGGCAGACGCGCGAGGCATCGGAAGCGCTGGCGCGGCTGGGGCAGGTCGATCCGTCGCGCGCCCTCTTTCCCCAGCAGCATCCGCGCGGCATCGACGCGGGCGCCTTCCACACCGACGTGCTGGCCGTCGGGAACGGCGGCGTGCTGCTCCTGCACGAGCTGGCTTTCGCGGACCCCCAGCCGCTGCTGGCCCGCCTGCGCGAGCTGCTCGGAGACTCGTTCACCGCGCACGTGGCCACCGAGTCCGAGCTGCCCGTCGCCTCGGCCGTAGCGGCATATCCGTTCAACTCGCAGCTGCTCGGCTTGCCGGACGGCACGATGACCATCCTGGCGCCCGAAGAGTCGCGCAAAGAGCCGCGGGCGCGCGCGTTCCTGGAGCGCGTCGCCGGATCCGGCGGGCCGGTCCGGAGCGTGCGGTACCTCGACTTGCGCGATTCGATGGAGAACGGGGGCGGCCCGGCGTGCCTGCGCCAGCGCATCGTGCTGACTCCGGAGGAGCGCGCGGCGATCGGGCCGCGCGTATTCTGGGACGAGGCGCTCGGCAAGGACCTCGAGGGGTGGGTCGGGCGGCACTACCGGGACCGCGTAACGGGCAGCGACTTGCGCGATCCGCTGCTGCATCGGGAGAGCCTCGCCGCCCTCGACGAGCTGACCCGGATCCTCCGCCTGGGCCCCATCTACGACTTCCAGGGCTGAGCGTCCTTCAGGGCTTCACGACTTCGCTGCGCATCAGGCGCCCTTGCGAATCGAAGAGGTAGTCGACGGTGACCGTGCACTGATCGACGCCGCAGGGGCGTTGCTCGCGGTAGCGGAACGCGGTCAGGCCGTCCGGCCGGGGCGCGATGACGACCGGCGGCCCGCGGCGGGAGAGCAACCTCTTGAGATCGCCGGAGACCTGCACCGAGCTGCCCGTCCCGCTCGGCGCGGGCGCGCCGCCGTCCGCCGCAGGAGGCGAGCCCGCATCGGGAGCCTCGGCATCCAGGCCGCGGATGATGGGCTCCGTGTCCTCATCGTTCATGGCCGCCGCCGGCGCGCCCGCGCCGCCATCCGGTTGTTCCGGTTGGAGCTGCACGTCGGCGACCGCGGCGCGGATTTCCGCCCGCTCGTCGGCGAGCTGCGGCGGCCACGAATCGAGCGCACGGTCTTCGCCGCGGTGGGAGGCGAGGTAGTGCGCCGCCGCCTCCACGAACGGCGGCTCCGCAGGCATGGGAACCGTGGCCAGGCGCTGCAGCGGGTCGGGGCCTGCGCCAGGGCGGGCCGCGCGACCCAGGTTCGCAGCGAGCTTCTGCTCGCTCTCACGCGCCTGTCGCGCCGCTTGCAAGGCGCGCTTCAGCTCGTCGAGCGAGATCGCGTTCCCGCTCCGCGAGGCGGCCAGGGCGCGCGCGGTCGCGTCGGCGGCGGCCAGCGCTTCGTTCCGATCCCGTCCGGCGGCGTCGAACGAGTCGACCAGGCGGTCCGCGTTCGGCGACCCGCGCAGCACCTCCGGGACCGTTTCCCGTATCCAGGTGGCGCGATCGACCGCGGTCAGGAGGCGCCGGAAGCGCTTCCGCGTATCGGAGATGGCGCCTTTGTCTCCGTTGCGGACGGCGTCGAGCTCGTCGGCCGGCGGCCGCGCGGCCAGGGCATCCGCCGTCCAGCGCCGCTGGCGCTCGATCTCGCGCGGCGCCTCCTGCGAGCGGTCCGGCGCGGCGGACTCCAGGGGGCGGGCCTGCCGCGACTCGGCGACGCAGGCGACGGTGGCGAGGGTTCCGAGGAGGAGGACGCTGTGTCGCATGGCGCTTCTCATGGTGGCGTTCTGGCCGGCGCGTCAAGGTGCCAACGGTCTCAGGACCCGCGGTCCTTCCAGACGGACACGCGGGCGGCGCTCAGGTAAACAGGGTCCATGAAATCCGTTCCAGCGATCCTGTTCGCCGCGTCGGTGGGCGCTTTCGCCGCCGACGAGCCGCTCCCGGAGGTGCTTCGCGCGCTGGAGAACCTCGGCAGCGCCGAAGGAGCGCGGCCGTCGGAGGACAGCCGCCAGCTCGCATTCGTGACCACGCTCTTCGGCTCGCGCCAGGCCGCCGCGATGCCGTTGGACGGAGGCTATCCGGTGCAGCTCACCGCGGAGTCAGGCAGCGTCGTCGCCGTGCGCTGGTCGCCCTCCGACCCGCACGTGGTGGTGGCCGTCGCGGTGCGCGAGGGCAAGCGCCGCTTGCTCATGCTGGACGACCAGGGGATGCGGGCCGTGGAGCTGGATCCGGCTCCGGGGGATCAGCTCCTGGGCGGCTTCACGCGCGACGGCCGGAAGCTCTTCTACGGCCTGTTGGACGGAGGCGCCGTTTCCCTGCGGCAAGTGGCCATGGACGCCGGGCGAAAGGTGACCGAAGTGAAGCCGGGGGCAATCGCGCCGCAGAGCCCGTTTCCCGCCGCGGCCACCTCGCCTGCGCGACCCGCCACGGCGGTGCCGGCGCCGCCGACGATGCGCGGCGCCGCGCCCGCTCCGGCCTCTCCGTCGGGCCCGCAAGCGTCGGCTCCCCCGCGCCAGGCGCCGGTCCCGCTCGAAGAGGCGCTGCGCGCCCTGGCGGCGGTCGGACCCGTCTCGCCGGACGGGAGATCCCTGCTGGCCCAGACCCGCAACGGTGACGACGAGGCGATCTGGACGGTCGATCTGGCCAGCGCGCGCGCCGAGCCGCTCACTCCGCACGAAGGAACGGCGCGGTTCCGGCTGCCGCGCTGGAGCCCCGACGGCCGCACCGTCTACGTGCTGACGGACGCGGGCCGCGAGGCGCTCGGCGTGGACGCGATCACGGTCGCCTCCCGCGATCGCAAGACCATCTACGCGCCCGGCCGGACGGTGGAAGCCTTCGCGCTGACCGACGACGGGCACCGTCTGGCCGTCGCCGAAGAGGCGAACGGGCAGACCGTCTTCTCGGTGCTCGAGCTGCCCGGGCTGCGCGCGCAGCCGCTGCCGCAGCCGCCGGGAGGGGCGCTGCAGCCCGCCCCCGAGGGAGAGTCCCCGCTCGAGTGGACGCGCGCGGGCGATCGCCTGTTCTTCGGCTGGCGGCAGGCGGACGACACCACGGATGTGTTCGCCTTCCGTACCGGGTTCGGGACCACGACGCGCCTCACCCGCAGCCCGCGCCCCGGGCTCCCGCGCAATGCGCTGGCCCGGCCGCTTTCGCTGCGCGTCGCCCGGCCCGACGGCGCCGAGGTGACGGGCTGGCTGTGGAAGCCGCGCGAAACGGGGCGCCCGCACGTG
>DATFUN010000108.1:0-4809 GCA_035260805.1 Myxococcales bacterium
CGACGTTTCCGAGGAGGCGATCGAGCTGGCGCGGGACAACGCGGAGCGGCTGATCCCCGGACGCGCGCGCTGCTTCGCGGGAGACCTGTTCGCGCCGCTCCCGCCCGAAAGGCGCGAGCGGTACGCGCTGGTCACCGCGAACCCGCCCTGGGTGCCCGATGGCACGCCGCTGCCCCAGGAGGTCATCCAGCACGAGCCGCACGTCTCGTTCTTCGGCGGCCCCGATGGGCTGGACGTGGTGCGGCGCCTCGTCGCCGAGCTGCCCGGATGGCTCCGGCCCGGCGGCGCCTATGCGCAGGAGTGCGATCCCTCCCAGGTGGCCAAGATGATCGCGCTGCTCGAGCGCAGCGGCCTGCGCGACTGCCGGGCGCACCGGGATGCGCAAGGAGTGGAGCGCGTCGTCTCCGCGCGGAAGCCGTGATGGCGGAGGCGTGGACCGTGCGGGCCCTCTTGACCTGGGCTCGCGACTGGCTGGCGAAGAAGGGCGTGGAGTCGCCGCGCCTCGACGCCGAGCTGCTGCTCGCGCACGCCCTGTCGTGCTCGCGCACCAAGCTGTACGTGGACTTCGACAAGCCGCTCTCGGCGGAGGAGCTGGCCCGGGTGAAGCCGCTGCTGCAGCGGCGCGCACAGCGGGAGCCCGTCGCGTACATCCTGGGCGTTCGGGAGTTCTACGGTCGGCCGTTCCGGGTCGGGCCCGGGGTCTTCATCCCGCGGCCGGAGACCGAGCTCCTGGTGCAGCTCGCGGTAGAGGCGATTGCGCCCGAGGCGCGCGTGCTGGACCTGTGCGCGGGGTCGGGGGCGGTGGGCGTCTCCATCGCTGCCGAGCTGCCCGCTGCCCGCGCCGACCTGGTCGAATCCTCCCCGCAGGCCGCAGCGGCCGCGCGGGAGAACGCGGAGGCGCTGGCGCCGGGGCGCGTGCGTGTGTTCGAGGGCGATCTCTTCGAGGCGCTGCCGGAGCGGGCGCCGTACGACGCCGTGGTGGCGAACCCGCCTTACGTGCCCGAGAAGGACCGCGCGCGGCTGGCGCCGGAGATCCTCGCGCACGAGCCGCACCAGGCGCTGTTCGCGGACGACGGCGGGCTGGCGGTGATCCGGCGCATCGTCGCCGGGGCGGGCGCCTGGCTCGTCCCCGGGGGGCTGCTCGGAGTCGAGATCGACCCGTCGCAGGCAGCGCAGGTCCGCGAGCTGTTCTCGCACCAAGGTTTCGTGAACGTCCGCATCGTGAAGGACCTCGCCGGCCTCGATCGGCATGTGGCGGCGATCACGCGCGCGGCCCCTGAAACGCTGATAGACGGTTGATCCCGATGGACGCGATCGAGATCGAGGGCGGAGCTCCGCTGAACGGCGAGGTGGAGGTCAGCGGGTCGAAGAACGCC
Source organism: Myxococcales bacterium (assembly GCA_035260805.1). Classification (GTDB taxonomy): domain Bacteria; phylum Myxococcota; class Myxococcia; order Myxococcales; family 40CM-4-68-19; genus VBKO01. The sequence continues at coordinate 1,377 of DATFUN010000108.1, forward strand.
ACGCTGCCGCAGATTGCGGCGGCGCTGCTGTCGCCGGGACGCAGCGTCTTCCGCAACGTCCCCGAGCTGGCCGACATCCGCACCATGGGGCGCCTGTTGTCGCACATGGGAGCGAAGGTCGCGCGCGACGCCGAGACCGGGGGGCACACGCTGGAGGTCGACGCCGCCGACCTGCCGCGCCCCGAGGCGCCTTACGAGCTGGTGAAGACGATGCGGGCCTCGGTGCTGGTCCTGGGGCCGCTGGTGGCGCGGCTCGGGCGCGCGCGCGTGTCGCTGCCCGGCGGGTGCGCGATTGGCGCGCGCCCCATCGACCAGCACCTCAAGGGGCTCGCCGCGCTGGGAGCGCACATCGAGCTGGCGCACGGTTACGTCGAGGCGAGCGCGAAGCGGCTGCGCGGCGCGCAATTCGTCTTCGATCTGCCGACGGTGACCGGGACCGAAAATCTGATGATGGCGGCGGCGCTCGCCGACGGGCGCACCGTGCTGGAGAACTGCGCCCGGGAGCCCGAGGTGACCGCGCTCGCCGCGGTGCTCACCCGGATGGGCGCCCGCATCGAAGGGGCGGGGACGTCGATCGTGACGGTCGAGGGTGTGCGCGAGCTGCGAGCCGCCGACGTCGAGGTGATCCCGGACCGCATCGAGGCGGGAACGCTGCTGGCGGCGGCGCTGATCAGCGGCGGGAACGTGCTGGTGCGGCGCGCGCGCGCGGAGGATCTCGACGCGCTGCTGGTGAAGATGCGCGAGGCGGGCGCTACCGTGGTGGCGGAACGCGACGGGGTCCGCCTCCGGGCGCCGGCCAGGCCAGATGCCGTCGATTTCGTGACCGGGCCCTTCCCGGGATTTCCCACCGACCTGCAGGCCCAGCTGATGGCCTGCATGACGGTAGCGCAAGGCGCGGCGCGCGTGGTGGAGACGGTGTTCGAAAATCGCTTCATGCACGTGCAGGAGCTGTCGCGCATGGGCGCGGAGATCCACGTAGACGGCCACACGGCGGTGGTGAAAGGTGTTCCCAAGTTGTCGGGGGCGCCGGTGATGGCCACCGACCTGCGCGCCTCCGCGTCGCTCGTGCTGGCTGGCTTGCGCGCGGAGGGCATCACGACCGTACACCGCGTCTACCACCTGGACCGAGGGTACGAGGCCCTGGAGAAGAAGCTGCGGGCCCTGGGCGCCCGGGTGCGGCGCGTGCAGGCGAGGGGCCCGTGAGGAAGCGCGGGGGGAGCGGGCAAAGGTTGCAGGTCCGGTAGCTTGCTGGGTACGGGGCCTGCTAGACTCCGATCCTCCCCCCAGATTGGAGCCAGAGCACCATGGATTGCCCGCGAGACAGCGTCGAGATGGTCGAGCTCACCGAGGGAGGGGACCGCGTCCTCTTCCGCTGCGGAGAGTGCGGCGGTCTCTGGCTCGATGTCGCGGATCTGAACCGGATCCTCCTCCACGCGGGGTTGCCCACCCTGGAGGGCATGGCAGGGCGGGCCAACCCCGATTCGGACACCGGTGACTGTCCGGTCGACAACGTCGCGTTGCTCGCCATCGAGAGCCAGCACAAGCGCAATCCGCTGGTCTACGAGACCTGCGAGAGCTGCGGGGGCATCTGGCTCGAGTCGGCGGACTTCAACACCGAGGGCGAGTCGGCGAAGGAGATGATCGCCGGGATCGTGGAGTTCTTCCGCGAGTTCTCGTCGCGCCAGGCCGGAGCAGGCGCATCGCATCGGTAGCCCCGGAAGTGCCCAGCTTCGGACGGCGAGCGGCGACACGCCTGCTGCTCGCGGCGGCGCTGCTGCTGTGCGCGTGCAACAGGTCCACCGAGCCGGCGCCGCCTCCTCCTCCACCGGGGCCGCCGCAGCCGGAGCAGCTGGCGGAGCGGGAGCCGAACGACTACTTGCACGCGCAGCAGCTTCCCGACCGAGCGGTCGTGGCCGGCAGCTTCTCGCCACCCCGGGCGCGGACCGCGGACGACGACTGGTACCGGGTGGCGCCCGGCCCTGGGCGCACGTTGGCCTTGCGCGTGGAGCTTTCGCCGTCCCACGCCGCCGAGTTGGAAGTGCTCGACCGGGACCGCAACCGGATGCTCCGGCTGCGCACCGACGGCGAGGCGCTGTTGGTGCCGGCGATCGCCTGCACGGAGGCGTGCTTCGTGCGGGCGTCGAGCACCGAGGCGGGACCGTACAAGCTGACCGTGGTGGGTACTGCGCCGGTGGAAGGGCGCGAGCTGGAGCCGAACGATCGCGCGGTCGACGCGACGGCCCTGCCGCCGGGGAAGCCGGTCGAAGGAACCTACGGGTGGGCCGAGGACGAGGACTGGTACCGCGTCGAGGTGAGGGACGCGAAGCCGGGTCAGTTCCTGCGGGTCGAGCTGACCGGGGTGGCGGGAGTGCTGCCGGAGATGGAAGTGCGCGGATTGCAGGACGGGGCGCTGCTCGCGTCCGTGCGCGCGCAGGGGGAAGGGGAGGGGGTGTTCTTGCGGGACCTCAGCCTGGCGCTCGGGGGCGGGGCGACAGCGACAGCGACAGCGACAGCGAGACCGACAGCGACACCGACAACGACAGCGACAACGACAGCGACACCGACAACGACAGCGACACCGACTACGACAGCGACCCCGACTGCGACAGCGACCCCGACTGCGACAGCGACTCCGACTGCGACAGCGACTGGGGGGACTGCGACTCCCCCGGGTGGAGCTGGGAGTGCGACGCCTGCAGTCACTGGCGCGGAGGGTGCGGCACCGCCGGCAGCGCCGGTTGCAGTGCCTGCCGGGTACTACCTCGTGCTTCGGTCGGCGCCCATCGGGACGGGGCGCAAGGCGGTGCGTGGGATGAACCCGCGGGTTCCGTACCGTCTGCTGGCGGCGGTCGAGTCGGGGCCCGACGACCTGGAGCAGGAACCGAACGACGAGCCGGCGCGCGCCACCGACATCGCTGCGGGAGGGAGCCGCACCGGATATCTGTCGCCGCCGGGAGACGTGGATTGGTACCGCATCCGCGCCGAGCAGCCGATGATCCTGCACGTGGAGGTCACCGCGCTGGAGCGCGCCGACCTGGAGCTGTCGGTTTTCGCGCCGGGCGCGAAGCCGGGAGACAAGCCGCAGCTCCTCGCCCGCGCCAACGAGGGGGGTGTGCGCGAGGGCGAGGTGCTGCCCAACGTGCGCGTGCCAGCCGGGGAGAGCTTGATCAAGGTCGAGGCGGCTGCGCGCGAGCTCGACGGGAAGTGGGTCCGCGACGCCGAGGACCGCGACCACGCGTATCGGATTTCCGCGCAGCTCCTGCCCGATGACGGGTCGACGGACCGCGAGCCGAACAACGACGCCGGCACCGCGCAGGAGGTGACGTTGCCCGCGACGGTGCGCGGCTGGATCTGGCCCAAGCGCGACGTCGACCAGTTCCGGTTCCACGTCGCGGCGGGCGCGCCGCCGGTCACCGTGCGCGTCTCGCCGGTC
>DATFUN010000109.1:0-11208 GCA_035260805.1 Myxococcales bacterium
GATCAAGACGTACACGCCATACGCCGCCGCGAACCTGGAGGCAGCCAAGCCGGACCTGGCGGTGGTCGGGAACGTCATCCGGGCCGAGAACCCGGAAGCCAAGGCCCTCCGCAGGCGCGGCATCCCGCACATGAGCTTTCCCGAGGCGTTGGAAGAGCTGTTCCTCGCCTCGCGCCATCCCGTGGTGGTGGCCGGCACGCACGGCAAGACCACCACCACCAGCTTGCTCGCGCAGGTGCTGCACCATGCCGGGCGCGATCCGAGCCTCCTGGTCGGCGGCGTGCCGCTCAACTTCAACGAGGGGTTCCGGCTGGGGAAGGGCGAGCACTTCGTGCTCGAGGGCGACGAGTACGACACCGCCTACTTCGACAAGGGGCCCAAGTTCCTGCACTACCGGCCGCGCACCGCGATCGTCACCGGCGCCGAGTTCGATCACGCCGACATCTATCGCGATACGCCGCACTACGAGAGCGCCTTCGAGAAGTTCTACGCGCTGATTCCGCCGGAGGGCTACGCCGCCGCCTGCTCCACCTTCCCCAACTGGAAGCGGCTCGCCTCGTTCGCGCGCTGCCGGGTCGAGACCTACAGCTCGAAGGAGGGCGCGGAGGCGGACTGGACCGCGCGCCGCGTGTCGCTCGGTCCCGCCGGCGCGTCCTTCGAGGTCGCCTTCCGCAGCTCTCCCGAGCTCCGCGTCACCCTGCCGGCCGCCGGGCGGCACAACGTGGAGAATGCGCTCGGCGTCTACGCGGCGTGCCGCGCGCTCGGATTGCGTCCCGACCAGATCGCCTCGGGCTTCGCCTCTTTCCGCGGAGTGAAGCGCCGCCAGGAGCTGCGCGGAGAGCCGCGCGGGATCGCGGTGATCGACGACTTCGCCCATCACCCGACCGCGGTGCGCGAGACAATCGCGGCGGTGGCGGCCCAGTATCCGGGCCGGCGCCTGGTGGCGGTGTTCGAGCCCCGCAGCAACACGGCGATGCGCAAGATCCACCAGCAGGAGTACGCCCACGCCTTCGCCGGTTCGGCCGAGGCGCTGATCAGTCAGCCCACCGCCATCGCCAAGGTGCCCGAGTCGGAGCGCGTGGACGCCCGCCGCATGGCGGAGGACATCTCGGCGGCTGGGACGCCGGCGCGCTGGATGGAAGGCCCCGACGCCATCGTGGCGCTGCTTGCGCGCGAGGCGCGGCCGGGCGACGTGATCCTCGCCATGTCGAACGGCGGCTTCGGCGGCCTGCACAAGAAGCTCCTCGACGCCCTGGCGGCACGATGACGGCCGCGGAGCTGGAGCGCACCTGCGTGGCGGCCGCGCAGGCCGGCGGGCAGGTGCTGCGCGAGCTGTTCGACAAGCCGCGGACGATCGCCCTCAAGGGCCGGATCGACCTGGTCACCGACGCCGATCGCGCGGCGGAGGACCGCATCCTCGCTCTTCTGCGCGAGCGCGCGCCCGGGGCGGCCGTCCTGGCCGAAGAGAGCGGCGAGAGCGGGCGCGGCGAGCTGCGCTTCATCGTCGACCCGCTGGACGGAACGACCAACTACGCCCACGGCTTGCCGCTGTTCGCCTGCACCGTCGCCGCGGAAGTCAGGGGCGAGATCGTCGCGGGCTGCACGGTCGACCCGATGCGCGCCGAGACCTTCCGCGGCCACCGCGGCGCCGGCGCATTCGTCGGCGCGCGGCGCCTGTCGGTCTCCAGCGCCAGCAGCCTCGACCGGGCCGTGGTGTGCACGGGCTTCCCCTACGGGCACCGCGACCGCCTGCCCGAGATGGTCGCCGCGTTCGGCCGCTTCACCGAGCTGGCGCGCGGCACCCGCAGGCTGGGCAGCGCCGCCCTCGACCTGGCCTACGTCGCGTCGGGCCGGCTGGACGTCTTCTGGGAGCAGGGCCTCAAACCCTGGGATATCGCCGCCGGAGTCGTCATGATCCGCGAAGCAGGCGGCCTCGTCACCCGCTTCGACGGCTCCCCCTTGGACATCTCCGACGGCGAAATCCTCGCCACCAACCCCGCCCTGCAAGACCCGGCGCGCGCGGTCCTACGCGAGGCCCGCTCGCGCGCTGGCCAGGTCTAGAAAAAGGTTTCGCCGGTCCTACTTCTGGTACGAGGCCGGCATCGCCGTCAGGTCGTCGCGGCGGTTCTGTCGCCAGGCTTCCTCGTCGTGTCCCGTCGCCTTGGGCTTCTGGTCGCCGAAGCTGATCGCGGTGAGCTGCCTGTCGTGCGCGCCCATCGAGGTCAGGTAGCGCTTGGCCGCGTCGGCGCGCCGTTGCCCCAGGGCGAGGTTGTACTGCTCGGAGCCGCGCTCGTCGCAGTTCCCCTCGATGCGGACCTTGAGGGCCGGGTACTTCGCCAGCACGGTGCCGACCGCGGACAGCTTGTCCTTCGCCTCGCTGGTCAGCGTGGACGAGTCGAACTCGAAGAAGACGCTCACGTTGCGCAGCGCCTCCATCGCCTTCTCCAACTCGGCCTGGCCCTGGGCGAGGTTGCCGTCGGAGGGGGCCGGCTTCGCCGCCTCGGCGACGGCGGGCTTCGCTTCCGGCTTGTTCGCCTCGGCGTCGGGCACCGGCTTCGCGCCGGAGCAGGCCGCGAGGCCCGCGGCAAGCGAAATCGAAACCAGGTGGTCGGTCAGGTACTTCGAGCGCATGGGTTCCTCCTCAGGGTGACGCGCGTTGAAACAATACGTCGCGCTGTTCTATGCCAACGCTGTCTCGCATATGATTTGACCTCAAACAATACGGCGGGCGTCCCTCGGCCATCATACATCGCCCCACACACAGGCTGTGCGCAAGTGCTCGACATCGCTCGCTTCGGGCAGCCGCAAACGGTAGCCTCGAGCGCAGGCGTGGAGCGGCGCGACAGACTGCGAGCCGGGCTGGCCGTCACGGGCGTGCTGCTCGGGACGATGCTGCAGGCGGTCGACGGCAGCATCGTCAACGTCGCCATTCCCCAGATCCAGAACGAGCTCGGGGCCTCGCTCGCCACGGTGGGTTGGGTGGTCACCGGGTACGCGCTGGCCAGCCTCATCGCGATGCCGCTCTCGGCCGGCCTCGCCGCGCGGGTGGGCGTGCGGGCCTACTTCGTCGCCCAGGTTGGCGCGTTCACCTTGGCCTCCGTGGCCTGCGCCGCCTCGCGCACCGCGCCGACCCTGATCGCGTTCCGGGTCCTGCAAGGATTCTCGGCCGGCGGGCTGTTGCCGCTCTCGCAGGGCATCCTCATGTCGCTCTACCCGGGCCAGCGCCGCGGGACCGCGGTGGCGCTGGTAGGGTTCGCCGCCGTGCTCGGGCCGCTGTTCGGACCGCCGCTCGGAGGCCTTCTCACCGATCACTTCGGTTGGCCGACCATCTTCTGGGTGAACGTCCCGCTGGGACTCGCAAGCCTGCTGCTCTTGCGCAACCTCCACGTGCAGCCGGCTCCGCGCCCGGAAGGCATGGACCTCCAGGGGGCGGCGCTTCTCGCGGCCGGCCTCGTCTCGCTGCAGCTCGGCTGCGCCCACCGGGCGTGGCTGCTCGCTCCCGCTCTGATCTTCGGGTGGCTCTTCGTCCGGCGCGAGCGCACCGCCCGTTCTCCGGCGGTCGATCTCTCGGTGCTGCGGTACCGGCCGCTCGCCGGAACGCTGGCCGCAGCTCCGCTGTACGGCATCGGGCTGTATGCGAGCATCTTCCTCATTCCGCTCCTCTTCGAGCGGCAGCTCTCCATGACCGCCGCGCAGACGGGCCTCGCGCTCGCCCTGGGCGCCGTGACCAGCGGCGTCTTGATCGTCTGCGCGCAGCCGCTCCTCTCGAGGTTCCGGGCGCGCTCTCTCTGCGCAGCGGGAGCGGTGCTGTTCGCGGTGGCCATGCTGCTCCTTTCGCGCATCGCGCTGCGCTCCTCCGGCGACGTGTACCTCCCGCAGGCGCTGCGCGGCGCCGGGACGGGGCTCCTGTACATCGGGATGAACGGATTTGCGTTCGAGGGGATCGACGGCCACGACCTCTCCACCTCGGCAAGCCTCTTCTACATGCTGCGCCAGTTGGGCGGCACGGCGGGCGTCGCGCTGGCGGCGTCCGCCCTGGACGGATTCGGGCAGACCGGAATGGTCGCCGCCCTGCTGGTGCTGGCAGCGGCGGCGCCGCTCTCGCTGGTCCCGATGGCGGCGGCGCGCCGGGCGGCGAGCGCGGGGGAAAAGGCGGGTGTCAGCGCATGAGGGCGAGGTACAGGCCGATGCCGACGCCGACGCAGGCCGCGATCCCCCGCAACACGCTCGCCGGCAGCCGGCGAGCAACGCGCACTCCGGCCCAGCCCCCGATGACGGATCCGAGCCCGAGCGGAAGCGCGGCAGGGAAATCGAGCGCCCCGGTCGGATGCAGCGTTTCCAGCGCCACGAAGGTGAGCGCGGCGACCGCGTTGTTGATCATCGCATTCAGGATGCGCAGCGCATTCAGCTCGCCGATCGGACGGGGCAGGAGAAGCCCCATGCCGGCGAGGTACGGGATGCCCTGGGCAGCACCGAAGTATCCGCCGTAGACGGAGACGGCGAAGGGCACCGCCACCGTGGCGGCCGGGTACCCGTGCTCCGGGCGGTGGCGCGCGAGCCAGCGGTTCACCAGGGGCTGGATCGCGATCAGGATGGCGGAGACGACCAGGAGCCAGGGGACCACGCGTGCGAACACGCGGCCGCCGAGGCTGAGCAAGAGCCACGCACCGAGCAGGCCGCCTAGCGCGGAGGGAAGGAGCTGGCGCCGGGCGTCGCGCCGCAGCCCGGCGGACAGCTCGCGCCAGTACCCGCCGGTAGAGGCGATGATCCCGGGAAGCAAGCCCACCGTGCAGGTCGTATTCGCCGCCAGGGGCGAGAGGCCGGCCACGCCGATGAGCACGGGGAAGGCGAGCAGGGTGCCGCCGCCGGCCGCGGCATTCACGCTGCCGGCCAGCAGGCCGGCCAGGAAGATCCACAGTTCCGTCGGCACGGCCTGCATCCTCGCTCAACGCGCGGAAAACGGAAGGTCCGCGGGCGAGGAGGAGCGGACCGGCCTGCGCCGATGCTCAGACGGTGCGGCGGCGTCCGCCCGCCAGCGCCAGGTAGGCCCAGAGGACGATGATCGCTCCCACGATGGACGAGATCCAGCCGCCGGGGGTGAATCCCCAGCTGCCGTCCGCGGCCGAGCGGTTGCCGAACAGCGCGTGTCCGATGAGTCCGCCCACCAGCGAGCCGACCATGCCCAGCACGGCGGTGGCGAGCCAGCCCATCGGCTGGCGCCCGGGAAAGATCGCGCGGGCGATGAGGCCGATGACGAGGCCGAAAACCAGGAATCCGATGATGCTCATACGTGCTTTCCCCCAAGGTGGTCTGGGCGGCAAGGTATGCACGGCGGGGGCGCCCGCGCCTGCCCGCGCGGCAGGAGAGCGGGGGCGGGCGCCGCGGCAGGACCTCAGCGCACCCGCACGGCGTAGCGCATGCGCGCGATCGCGATCAGGAGCGCTCCGATCGCGGCGCCCAGCACCCAGCCCGCCACCACGTCGGAGGGATAGTGCACGCCGAGGTACACGCGCGAGATGCCCACCAGGACCGCCAGCGCGATCGCGAGCGGCGCAACCGGCGGCGCGGCCCAGCTGACCACGGCCGCCGCCGCCGCCGTGTCCGCGGCATGCGCCGAGGGGAACGACTTGCCCGAACCGCAGCCCAGCGGCGCGCGCACCGAGGCGAGCGAACGGCAGGGCCGCGGGCGCTCGATGACCGGCTTGACCACGCGTACCGAGACGAGGTCGGCGGCGCCCACGGCGAGGACAAGGAGCACGGCCGCCAGCCAGCGGTGCGGCGAACGCAGGCCCAGGTAGACGGCGAAGGCCGCCGCGAGCGCCAGCAGCACGCCGCGATTCGAGGCTGCCGCCATCACGACGTCCAGCGCCGGCGATCCGCGGTCGTTGACCAGGCGCAGGAGCTGGAGATCCACGGGCGGCGGCACGGCGCAAAAGGTATCATGCCGGCGGCTGCTCGCTCGCTTGCCGCCGCGCGGCGAGCCGCGGGACGCTCCCGGTGATAACACTGCGGTAGGAGGTGCCGATGGCGCGGATGGTGAAGTGCGTCAAGCTCCAGCGCGAGCTGCCCGGTCTCGAATTCAAGCCGTTCCCCAACGACCTGGGGCAGCGCATCTATGACAGCGTCTCGCAGGACGCCTGGAAGATGTGGCTCGAGCATTTCAAGATGATCATGAACGAATACCGGCTCGCCGGGGGGAGCGAGCAGGCGAACCAGGTCCTCTTCGACCAGGCCGAGAAGTACTTCTTCGGGGAAGGCGCGGCGCTCCCGCCCGATTACAAGCCGCCGCAAGCCAAGGGATAGGGTGCGGGGTCCCGGCGACATCCTGATCGTCTCCTGCTACGAGCTGGGGCGCCAGCCGGTCGCGGCGGCGACCGCGCTGGCCGAGCTGCGCCGGTCGGGATTCGAGCCTGCCGCGCTGGACGTGTCGGTGGACGCGGTCGACGAAGGGATGCTCCGGCGCGCCAGGCTGGTCGCCATCTCGGTGCCCATGCACACCGCCCTCCGACTCGGAGTGCGCGTAGCGGAGCGGGCGCCGGAGGGTGCGCACGTCTGCTTCTTCGGTTTGTACGCGCAGCTCAACGCGGAGCACCTGCTGGAACGGCACGCGGATTCGGTGATCGGTGCCGAGTCGGACGTGCCGCTGCGCCTGCTCGCGGAGGCCCTGGAACGCGGAGATGCCGCCGCGGTTCCCGGGCTGCGCACCGCCGGCGGGGCGCTCCTCGCAGAGCGCGAGAAGCTGGCTCCTGCGGTGCCGAGCCGCGCCGGGCTTCCGATGCTGGGCAGGTATGCGCGGCTCGAGATCGAGGGCGAGACGCGGCTGGTCGCCTCCGTCGAGGCCTCGCGAGGTTGCAAGCACCTGTGCCGCCACTGTCCGATCGTGCCCGTGTACCGCGGGCGCTTCGTCGCGGTGCCGCGCGAGACGGTGCTACAGGACATCGCGCAGCAGATCGAAGCGGGCGCGCGCCACGTGACCTTCGGCGACCCCGATTTCCTGAACGGGCCGACGCACGCGCTGCGGATCGCGCGCGAGATGCACGCCCGCTGGCCGGAGATCACCTTCGACGCGACGATCAAAATCGAGCATCTGCTCCAGCACCGCCAGGTCCTTCCGGAGCTGGCCGCCAGCGGTTGCCTGTTCATCACCAGCGCCGTCGAGTCGCTCAACGACTCGGTGCTCCTCGCGTTGCGAAAGGGCCACACGGCGGCCGACGTGCCCGTCGCCTTGCGCCTGGTCCGCGCCGCCGGTATCGATCTGCGGCCCACGCTGTTGCCCTACACGCCGTGGGCCGGCCTGCGCGACGTCGCCGAGCTGTTCGACTTTGCCGTCCGTCACGATCTGATCGAGCAGATCGATCCGGTCCAGTACACGCTGCGGCTGCTCATCCCTCCCGGGTCCGCGATCCTGGAAGGGGACGAGCCGCGGCCGTGGTTGGGGAAGCTCGAGCCCGATCAGTTCGGCTGGAGCTGGACCCATCCGGACCCGCGCGTAGACGAGCTCTGGCGCGCCTCCGCGGCGCTGGCCAAGGCGCAGGCGGAGGCCGGCGCCGATGCGATGGACACCTTCCGGAGGCTGCGCGCGCTCGCAGACGCGCGGCCCCACGCAGCGCCCAGGCGCGCCTCTCGAAAGGTGGCGCGGCTCACCGAGCCCTGGTTCTGTTGAACGGAGCCCACCACCGGCCAGGTCGGCCGGACCTAGCCCCAACTCTCGATGCCGTTGACCGTAATCTGTTGGGGGGTCGAGGAGGGAGCGAGCTCCCCCCTTGTAGAGGCGCCGAAGGCGCCGGATCGAAGAGCGTGCCGTCCGTGGAAAAGCCGTCAACTCAAGCTGTTGGGTTGGTTGCGATCCGGAGCTTCGGGTCGAGCACCGGATCGATGAAGGATCCTGCGCGGCGCAGCGCGGCCTCCACTTCTTCCGGCGTCTCGCCGCGAGCGAAGGCGAATCCCAGGTAGCTCGCGCCTTCGGGGAGGGGAACCAGCTCCTCGTCGGGGTGCGCCGTCACCACCACGTCGGTGACGCCCGGCACCGCGCGCGCCTGGGCGAGGCCGCGCACCTCGCGCAGCACGCCCCCGCGGCGGATGGGCAGCATGAGCACGCCCGCCGCGGCGCGCTCCCGGACGACCGCCGGTGGCCGGCCGAGGGCGTGCAGCAGGAGCAGCTCCTCGAGAGTGACGCCCACGCCGAAGCGCAGCGCGCGGCCGCACAGCCCGCCGATCGATCGCGCCGCAACCTCCAGGATGCGCGGTCCTTCCCGGGTCAGCCGGAGCTCGGCGTGGATGGGTCCGTGGGTGAGCCCGAGCGCCCGCGCCGCCGATGCGGTCGCGCGCGCCACCTCACGCTGCAGCTCGTCCGGGTGACGCGACGGGGTGACGTACAGGGTCTCCTCGAAGTACGGACCGTCGAGCGGGTCCGGCTTGTCGAACAGCGCCAGGACGGTCAGCTCGCCCCGCGTCAGCAGCCCCTCTACCGCCACTTCGGGACCGGCGAGGAACTCCTCGACCAGCACGCTGGACAGCTCCGCGTCGCGGCGGACCGCCACTTGCGGCGACCGGAGGAGGCGGGCGACGCGGTCGAGAGCGGCGCGGAGGTCGGCCGGGCCGTCCGCGCGGATGACGCCGCGGCTCCCCGAGAGCACCAGAGGCTTCACCACGCAGGGAAAGGACACGCCCTCCGGAATCGCGCCGTCCAGCGGCACGATCTGGAAGCGCGGGACCGGGACGCCGGCGCTGCGCAGGCGCTCCCTCGAGAGGCGCTTGTTCCGCGCCGCCTCGGCTGCCTCGGGCGGGTCGTGCGGCAATCCGAGCAGCCGCGCCGCGCGGGCGGCGATGACCGCCGTCTGGTCGTCGGTGCCGAGGATGGCCGCGGGTTTGCGCGGACGCACGGCCTCGGCGAGCGCGCGGGACGCGCCGTCGGGGTCGGTGAAGTCCAGCGGGAGCGAGCCTTCCGTCCACTGCTCGGCGAGCACGTGGCACCGGTCGGAGGCGACGAAGAGGTCCACACCGAGCCGCGCAGCCGCGGCGACCAGATCGTCGCCGCGGTAGCTGCTCTGCGGAAGGAGCACGGCCACGCAAGGACGCATCCCGCCAGCATAACGGCGCCCGCTCCCGCAAACGAGCGCCGCGCACCATCGGTCGGGTGCCGTCCTGGCGCGATCTGCCGGGAAGGCAACGCGTTTCTCGCGGCGCCGCCGCGCCTCGGTCAGGGATCCGACTCGCAGAAGCTGCCGCTGCGCGTATCGATCGCGGTCCGACCTGCGGAGAGAACCGATGACCGAGATCGCCCGCCCCCTGCAGCTGGTTCCCGACGCGCCCTCCGATCGGGTGACCGCGCACGTGCGCCTGGAGCCCGCGCCGGACGGCCGGCTGGTCGTGAAGTGGCGCGAGCGGGACGGCGCCGGACGGCGCATGGGGCTCGACGCGACCCCGGTCACGGTAGGCGCGCATGCGCACAACGAGGTGGTGCTGGAGGACCGTTTCGTCTCCGGCTTCCATTGCCGGCTGCACCAGCGAGACGGGCGCGTCTGGGTGAAGGATCTCGGCTCCACCAACGGGACCATCGTGGACGGCGCGCGGATCGCGGAGGCGGAGGTGTCCGCCGGGTCCACGCTGCGCGTCGGATCGCAGGTCCTGCGGATCGAGCGCGACTCGCCCTCGGCGCCGGCGCCGCTCCCGGGCGTGATCACCTGCGACCCGGTCCTGGGCGGCGCGCTGGAGATGCTCCGCCGCGCGGCGCCGTCGCGGTTGCCGGTGCTCATCCTGGGAGAGAGCGGCAGCGGCAAGGAGGTCGCGGCGCGGGCAGTGCACGAGCTGTCGCGGCGCGCCGGCGAGGCGTTCGTCCCGGTGAACTGCGGAGCCATCTCGCCGGAGCTGGCCGAGGCCGAGCTGTTCGGGCACGAGCGGGGAGCATTCACCGGCGCGGTCGGGTCGAGCCCGGGTGCGTTCGGCGCGGCCGATGGCGGGACCTTGTTCCTGGACGAGATCGGCGACCTCCCACTTGCGTTGCAAGTGAAGCTCTTGCGCGCGCTCGAGGCCGGCGAGGTGAAGCCGGTGGGTTCTCCCCGCCCGCGCCGCATCGACGTGCGCATCCTCTGCGCCACGCACCGCGATCTGAGGAAGCTCGTCCGGGCCGGGTCGTTCCGCGAGGACCTCTACTACCGGCTGGCGGGGCTCTCGGTGGAGCTGCCGCCGCTGCGCGAGCGCAAGGAGGACATCGTTCCGCTGGCCGAGCACTTCCTCGCGCAGGAGCACGACGGCGTCCAGCGCGGCTTCTCGGCCGACGCCCGAGCGCGCCTCGTCGCCCATCGCTGGCCCGGGAACGCGCGCGAGCTGCGCCACGTCGTCCAGCTCGCGGTGGTGCTCAGCGACGGCGCGACCATCCGCGGATCCGCGCTGCGCATGGACGACGGGTCGCGCCGTTGCCCGGAAGCGAGCGAGGCAAACGACCCGCGGGAGCTGGTCGACCTGCGCGGCCGGACGCTGGAGCAGATCGAGGCGCTGGCGATCCGCGCCGCCTGGGAACGGCACGGTGGCCAGCGCGGGGCCATGGCGCGCGAGCTGGGAATCGCGCGGTCCAGCTTGTTGCGCAAGCTGGACGAGCTGGGGTTGCGCCAGCCCGCCCCAGCGGGCGCATAGAGCCGGGGTCAGATGCTGTCGAGGTAGGTGTAGCCCCGCATGGCCTGCTCGTAGAAGTCGGTCAGCGAGACGGACTCCTTGGGCTTGACCGAGCCTTCCCTGACCTTCGCGTCCAGCGCCTGCTTCACGCGCTTGGCGAGGTCGCTCGGCTCGTACTGCACGCGCACGAGCACGCGCTCCAGCGTGTCCCCGGGGATGACCTCCTCGATGTAGTAGTCCTCGGGATCCTCGTCGTCGACGAACACGTGCACTTCATGCACGCGGCCGAAGAGATTGTGCATGTCGCCCATGATGTCCTGGTAGGCGCCGGTGAGGAACATCCCCAGGTAGTAGGGCTCGCCTTCGCGCAGCGGGTGCAGGGCGATGGTCTCGTCGACGGTCTCGTTCTCGATGAAGCTGTCGATCTTCCCGTCCGAGTCGCAGGTGATGTCCACGATGGTGGAGTCGCGGGTGGGCACCTCGTCGAGCCGGTGCAGCGGCGCGATGGGGAAGAGCTGATCGATGGCCCAGTGGTCGGGCGCGCTCTGGAAGACGGAGAAGTTCGCCATGTACTGGTCGGCCAGCCGGTCCTCCAGG
>DATFUN010000110.1:0-3248 GCA_035260805.1 Myxococcales bacterium
GAAGCCTCCATGAACAGGTCGTGCGGGTGCTGCCGGTCATGGAGGTGCAGTCCGTGGAACGTCTCTCCAGACTGCAGCAGTTCGGGGAATCCCTCGCTCCCGATGGTGAGCGGCTCCAGCGACAACATGGCGCGGAACTGCGCCTCGCCACCGAGGGCTTGGTGCGAGGCCATGCCCATCGCCCAATTGGTGGACATCACCTTGTGACCGCCGCGGTTGCCGAACTGGTCGTCGAAACCCGCCGAGGCGGCGCCGTGCACCATGAAGCTCCATCCGCCAGCGCCGAAATGCACCCCGCGCATCGGCGTCGCGTCGGGCTGCCAGCTGGTGCCGGAGGCGTTGCGCACCATCGGGATCTCGAGACCGGCCCCCTCCTCCTGCGGCATCAGCTCCATGCCGCATTTCGG
The DNA here is from genome assembly GCA_035260805.1 of Myxococcales bacterium. Classification (GTDB taxonomy): domain Bacteria; phylum Myxococcota; class Myxococcia; order Myxococcales; family 40CM-4-68-19; genus VBKO01. The sequence goes on from DATFUN010000110.1 coordinate 408, forward strand.
GCAGTGGCCCGGATGGTCCGAGTGCACGTCGGAATGCATCGGGCAGGTGTACGTCACGCGCGATTCGGCCCGCACGGGGGCTGCCGCGCAGAGGAGCGCGGCGGCGGCTAGGCGCGGCAGCATCCCGCCCTTGTACCGGGGCGTGGCCCCGCGTGCTACATCCCAGCCATGCGCTGCTTGGCGCTTGCGCTCGCGGTCCTCGTCTCCACCGCCGCGCGCGCGGACGGCGCCTTCCCTTCCGGGATGAGCGTGCTGCTCCCCGCCGGCGCACCACAGCGGATCTTCCTCGGGACGACTTTCGGGCTGGTCGTCTCCGACGACGCAGGGAGCACGTGGCAGTACGTCTGCGAGCCGTACCTGACGGGCTCCGGGGCCAGCGTGCTCATCTACCAAGCCGCGTCGAACGGCGCGGTAGTCGCCGCGCATAACGATGCGCTCTCGAGCAGCTCGGACCTGTGCACCTGGACCCGCGCGACCGGATCGATCTCGGGACTGGCGGTGGTGGACGCCTTCATCAACCCGTCGAATCCCTCGTCAGTGCTGGCCCTCGCATGGCCGCCGACGGCCGGCGCCTCGCTGCTTCCGTCGAGCGACGGCGGCCGCAGCTTCGGGCCGGCGCTCCTGCAGAGCGGCACGCCGCCCGTCCGCGCCGGCGAACGGCTGGTCAGCGTGGAGATCGCCGCCTCGGCGCCGGCGGTGGTGTACGCGACCACCTTCGCTTTCGCCAGCGCGACTTCGCCGAACGGCAGCGCCGCATTGCTGCGCAGCTCCGACGGAGGCACCACCTGGGCGCGATTCGAGCTGGGGCTGGGCCCCTCGGTGCAGGCGAAGATCGCGCAGGTCGATCCGGCGGACGCGAACACCGTGTATCTCCTGGTGAGCGGCACCAGCGATGAGATCCGGGTGACTCGCGACGGCGGCGTGACGGTGCAGCCGCTGTTCTCTCCGGGCACCATCATCGGCGGATTCGTGCGCGCCTCCGACGGCACGCTCTACGCGGGGACCGTGCTCGGCGACTTCTACGTCCGCGCGCCCGGAGCCGCCGGGTTCGAGCGCCTCCCTGGGCCGCACCTGCGCTGCCTCGGAGAGCGCACCGGCCGCCTTTACGCGTGCGGCGACCCGGCCACCGACGGATACGACCTGGCCAAGAGCGACGACCGCGGGAGGTCGTTCCAGAAGCTGCTCAGCTTCACGCAGATCCTGGGACCGGGCGTCTGCCCCGCGGTGCAATCGGCCTGCCGCGCGGATTTCGAACAGCTCCAGCGCGCCCTCGCCGGCGCACCCGGCGTGGGGAACTGCAGCTGCGGGCATCCCTCTTCCGGCAGCGCCGGACCGTTGCTCATCCTGCTCGCGGCGGCGCTGCGCCGGAGGCGTCGAGCGCCTGCGACAGATCGGCGATGACGTCTTCCGCATCCTCGATGCCGACGGCCAGGCGGATCAGGCTGTCGTGGATGCCGATCGCCTCCCGCTCCTGGGTGGTCAGCTCGAAGTAGGACATCAGCGCGGGCTGCTCGATGAGCGTCTCCACCGCTCCGAGCGAGGGCGCGATGGTGGCGAGCTTGCACGCGTCGACGAATCGGGAAGCCTCGCGCAGCCCACCCTCCAGCAGGAAGCTCACCACTCCGCCGAATCCCTTCATCTGCTCGCGCGCGACGGCGTGGTCGGGGTGGCTGGGGAGGCCGGGGTAGAAGACGCGGCGCACGCCGCGCTGCGATTCCAGCCACTGCGCCACCTGGAGCGCGCTGCGGTTCTGCCGCTCGACCCGGAGGGAGAGCGTCTTGAGCCCCCGCAGCAAGAGATAGGCCGCGTGCGGGTCGAGGTTCCCGCCCAGCACGCCGCGCAGGTCGCGGATGGCGGCGATGAGCGGCGCGCGTCCGGAGATGGCGCCTGCGAGCACGTCGTTGTGGCCGGCCAGGTACTTGGTGCAGGACTGGATCGACAGGTCGGCGCCCAGCTCCAGGGCGCGCTGGTTCATCGGCGTGGCGAAGGTCGAGTCGATGAGCAGGTTGATCCCGCGGAAACGGTCGCGCACCTCGGCGAGCGCGCGCAGATCCGCGACGCGCAGGTACGGGTTGGTGGGCGACTCGGAAACGATCAGCCGCGTCTTCCCCGGCTGCACCGCGGCCGCGAGGGCGCCGGTGTCACCGGGCTCCACCAGGGTGTGCGTGACGCCGAAACGGGAGAGGAACGCGCGCACGAACTGCCGGGTGCGGCGGTAGCAGTCCGAGGTGAGGATGACGTGGTCGCCGCTCTTGAGCAGCTCGAACATGGTGGTGGTGACCGCCGCCATGCCGGTGGCGAAGAGCGCGCAATCCTCGGCGCCCTCCAGCGCTGCGATCTTCCGCTCCGCTGCGCGGACGGTGGGATTGCCGTAGCGGCCGTACTCCTCGCGCTCGATGTCGCCTTCGAAGTAGCGGACGATCTCGGCGGTATCCTGGAAGGCGTACGTCGCGCTGCAGACGATGGGCGTGGTGACGGAGTCGTACGGCTTGCGGCGTTCTTCGCCTCCGTGCACGGCCAGGGTCGAGTCCTTTGGCATTCGGCGAGCCAGCCTTTCCGCCCACCCGAAGCCCGACCACGTTCCCAGCGGCTTAGAGGGACATTTCTAAGGCGCGTCCCCCAAGGTGGGCGAAATTCGCGCGCCGCCCCGGCTCGCACCGGGACCAGCGCACAGTGGCAGAAATCGTGCGCGTACTCAAGGAGAGGTTGCTCCGGACCCGGGACTGACCGCCGCGAGACCGACTGGCCGCGAGATTGACTGGCCGCGAGATTGACTGGCCGCGAGATTGACTGGCCGCGAGATTGACTGGCCGCGAGATTGACCGGCGGCGGGGACCGGGG
>DATFUN010000111.1:0-3619 GCA_035260805.1 Myxococcales bacterium
GGCGGGACTGCCGCTGGATCCGGCCGTCCCCGCATCCGGCGACTCGGCGGGCGGCCCACCGCTTCCGCACCGCGCCAATGCAACGGCCGCCGCGATGACGGCGGCACCCGCGAGTAGCCCCATCCGGTTGTGCATGCCCCCTCCCCCGCCGGGGTGCTTCGCACTCCCCGTGCCAGGCCCGGCAGCGGCGGGACGGGAAGGGCGGGCTACCCGATTCGAGGGCCCGCTGACGGGCGGAAATTCCGCTTCCGGGTTAGAACCTTTCCGTGCCCGAGGACCTGGAAGTACCCACCTGGGTGGAGGTGGAGGTCGACCCCGCGCACGTGCGGCGTGAGAGGGAAAAGGCGAGGCAGCTGCGGGCGAGCGCCTGGTGGCGGCGGCGCGTGCAGCGGGGGCTCTGTGCGTACTGCGGTGGGACCTTCGGCTCGGCCGACCTGACGATGGATCACGTAGTCCCGGTCGCCCGCGGCGGCCGCAGCGTGAAGGGGAACGTGGTCGCCTGCTGCAAGCCCTGCAACGACCGCAAGAAGCTCCTCACGCCGGCGGAGCAACTGTTGCTCGCCCGCCAGGTGGCCGGGCGTGCGACCGAGCACGAGGGAGAGTAGATGGCGCTCGATCCCCGAGACTTCCCGGTCCAGGAGCACGCGCTGGCCAATGGGCTTGAGGTAAGGCTGTTGCCCGACCGCGGTCTTCCGATCGCTACCCTCTACAGCTTTTTCCGCGTCGGCTCGCGCAACGAGCGGCCCGGGATCACCGGGATCAGCCACCTGTTCGAGCACATGATGTTCAACGGCTCGAAGAAGTACGGGCCCAAGGAGTTCGACCGGCGCCTCGAGTCGGCCGGCGGGACGAGCAACGCGTACACCTCGACCGACGTGACCGCGTACTACGAGGACTTCGCGTCGGAGGCGCTGCCGCTCGTGCTCGACCTCGAGTCGGATCGCATGGCATCGCTCGTCATCGACGACGACTCGCTCAGGCGCGAGCGCGAGGTGGTCAAGGAGGAGCGCCGGTTCCGCACCGACAACGACCTCGACGGCATGATGGACGAGGCGCTCTCCGCGCTCGTCTTCCAGGCGCACCCGTACCGCTGGCCGGTGGTCGGTTGGATGAGCGATCTGAATCGCATCGCGCGGCAGGACTGCGAGCGGTACTTCCGCACCTACTACGCGCCGAACAACTGCACGGTGCTGCTGGTGGGCGACTTCGACCCGCAGCAGGCGCTGAAGCAGATCGAGAAGGTGTACGGCGCCATCCGCCGCGGCGACCCCCTGCCCGAGGTGGCGGACGGCGAGCCGCCGCAGAAGGGCGAGCGCCGGGCCGTGATCCACTACCCCGCGCAGGCCCCGGCGCTCTTGGCGGGGTTCCGCACCCCGAACGGCCGCCAGCCGGACTCGCTGGTCCTGGACCTGATCGAGGCATCGCTCAGCTATGGCGAGGGAGCCCGCCTCAAGCGCGCTCTGGTGTACGAGCAGGAGCTGTGCGTCGACGCCAACGTGTATTTCGGCTGGCGGATGGATCCGGGGCTCTTCCAGGTCTCGCTGAAGCTGAACCCCGGCGTCGATCCGGCCCGCGCGGAGTCCGCGCTCTGGGCCGAGCTTTCGCGGCTGGCCGACGAGCCGATGGCCGAGGCGGAGCTGCAGCGGGCGAAGAACTTCGTCCGCTCGGGCCTGCTGCGCGGGCTGCAGACCGCGAACGGGCGCGCCCATACGCTCGGCCAGATGGAGGTCATGCTCGGCAGCTGGCGCGCGTTCCTCGACCTGCCCGACCGCTACCAGGCCGTGACGCCGGCCGACGTGCAGCGGGTGGCGAAGCAGACCTTCGCGCCCCACCGGCGCAACCTCGTCACGCTGGTCCCGGGGGAGCTGCCGGAGGGGGTGCAGGCGTGATCCGCGACGTCGCGCTGCCTCCGCTCCAGATCGCGCAGGAGCCCTCCGGGCTCACCCTGATCGCCGTCCAGAGGCGCGCGGTGCCGCTCTTCCATGCGCGGCTCAGCGTGCCCGCCGGCGCGGCCGAGGATCCGCGCGGCAAGGCAGGGCTGGCGCAGTTCACGGCCGATCTGCTGCGGCGCGGGACGATGCGCCGCGATGCGCGCGGCGTAGACGAGTTGATCGAGAGCATGGGCACCGGCCTGGGCATCGAGGTGTCGCTCGACGAGGCCGCGCTGACGCTCACCGTTCCGGGCGACCTCTCGGCCCGGGCCTTGGACGCCTTGCTGGAGGTCGCGCTCGAGCCGTCCTTCCCGGACGAGGAGGTGGGCTCCGCGCGCCGCCGCACGCTCGCGTCGCTGCAGAGCGACCTCGACGAACCGGGCAGCGTGGCGGCCCGCGCGGTCGTGACGCTCGGGTACGGCGCGCACCATCCGTACGGTCATCCGGCCCACGGCTTCCGGCGAGACGTGGAGACCTTCCAGCGCGAGGATGCGCTCGGCTTCCACGCGAGCCGCTTCAACGCGCGCGGCGCGCTGCTCGTGCTGGTGGGCACCGCGCCGCCGGAGCAGCTCCTCGCGCTGGGGCGCGAGCGCCTGGCGCAGGTGCGCTGGCCGTCGGACGCCCGGCGCGCGCCGCTCGACTTCGCCGCTCTTCCGCGCGAGGGGATGCGCGCGCTGGTCTGGCACAAGCCCGACTCGACGCAGGCGCAGCTGCGCATCGTGGCGACGGGCATCCCGCGGCGCTCGCCGCTCTACATGCCCGGCATCGTCGAGAACGCCGCGCTGGGAGGCGGGTTCACTTCGCTCCTGGTGGACGCCATCCGCGTCGATCGCGGGCTTTCGTACAGCGTCTCGAGCCGCCTGGCCATGGCGCGCCACGCGGGGCTGTCGGTGTTCTCGTCCTTCACCAAGAACGAGACGCTGCGGGACCTGATCGAGCTGGCCTTGCAGAAGATGCGCGACTACGCCCGCACCGGGCCTTCCAAGGACGCGCTGGAGAAGGCGCGATCGTACCTGGCCGGCCTCTTTCCGCTGGGCCTGGAGAGCAACGAGGCGTTGGCGGAGCAGGTGGCGGACGCCATCCTGGACGGGCTGGGGCTCGAGCACCTCGCCACCTACCGCAGCCGGGTCGCCGCCGTCACCGCGGCGCAGGCGCGCGAGGCGGCCGGACAGCTCTCGCCGGCGCGGGACGGAGCGCAGATCGTGGTGGTGGGCGACGGCGAGGTGGGGCGCAAGGCGCTCACCGACATCTGCCCCGTGGACGTGCGGCCCATCGAGGAGCTGGCGTAACGGGATCGGCTACAGCGGCTGCGTGAAGGAGAGCCCGAACACCACGTCGGGTGCGTTGCTGCTCCAGGCCCATTTGAGCGTGCTGTGCGGGTTGGGCCCCGGGGTGAAGTCCTCGCTGAACCAGACGGTGAACCGGCCGCGGCGCACGGCGAAGCTGACCTGGTTGTGCACGCGGAAGTCCGCGAAGGCGCCCGAGGAGAGCAGGCCGTCGTCGCCGTTCGCGGCCACGCGGGTCCAGCCGGCCGGGAAGAGCGGCGAGAGCGCGCGGTCCTCGACCAGGAAGGTGGTCTCGCCCCAGGACGCCGCGATGGACAGCTCGGCGGTGAAGTGCCAGGTCTTCGGCTGCAGCGAACAGGTGCAGGCCAGCTCCGAGAACGCGCTCAGCGCGAGGAGCCCGTG
>DATFUN010000112.1:0-2548 GCA_035260805.1 Myxococcales bacterium
GACGAGGAGCAGTCCCGCGGAGACGGGCCGCTGCACATCGTCCGCTAGACCACCTGCTCAGTGAACGGGCGGTCCCGCGGGCAGGTTCAGGATGAAGCGCGAGCCGCGCCCCTCCTCCGACTCGACCGACAGCTCGCCGCCGTGCCGGCGGACGATCTCCCGCGAGATGGAGAGTCCCAGGCCCGATCCGGCCGCCCCCGGCTTGGTGGTGAAGAACGCATCGAAGATGCGCCCCTGATCGCGGCGGGGGATGCCGGGGCCGTTGTCCCAGACGGTAGCGTGCACCCGGTCTCCCACGCGCTCGGTGGTGACGCCCACGCGCGGATCGCGCTTGCCGGCGAGCGCCTGCGCCGCGTTGACCAGCAGGTTCAGGAACACCTGCCCGAGGCGCGCCTCGTCGCCCAGCACGCTCACCTGCGCCGCCAGCGAGCTCTCCACCCGGACTCCCTGGAGCTGGCGCGCGGCCATGCGCAACGCGAATCGCACCGGCGAGTTCAGGTCGACCGGAGCGTGCGCCGGCTCGTCGCCGCGCAGCATGCCCTTCATGTCCTGCACCACGCGCCGGATGCGGTGCGCTCCTTCCAGCGCGTCCACCGCGCTCTGGCGCAGCTCGTCCGGGTCGGCGCCGACGTCCTGCACGTTCTCGGCGATGTACTCCAGATTGGCGATGATGAAGCTCGTCGGATTGTTCACTTCGTGCGAGAGGTCCGCCGCCAGCCGGCCGATGAACGCCAGCCGCTCCGAGTGGATGAGCCGCCGGACCAGGTTGACGTTCTCCAGCGCGAGCAGCGCTTGCGAGGCGAACACCGAGGCCAGCTCGAGGTCGGCCTCGCGGAACGGCTTGCGCGACTGCGCGCGGTTCACGTTGAGGACTCCCACCAGCTGCTCGCCCGCGGCCAGCGGGTAGACGATGCTCGATCCCACGCGCTCGGGATCGCCGCGGACGCCGGCGAAGCGCGGGATCCCCGCCGGGCTGCCGATGAGCAGCGCGGGCACCCGGTCCTGCGCCACGCGGCCCGAGATCCCTTCGCCCAGCCGGACGCGGGTCGCCTTGCGCACCGACTCGGGCAGGCCCTGGGAGTACGCGATGGTGAGCCCGCCCGCTCCGTCGGGCAGCATCAACGACGCGTCGTCCGCCTCCAGCGCGCGGATCGCCGTCTCCACGATGACCTGCGGCAGGTCCTCGGGATTGTGCGCCGCGAAGATGTCCGCGGTCGCCTGGTACAGCGCGGTGGTCCGGTACAGGCGCCCGCGTTCCACCGCGTGGGCGAGCGTGCCCAGGAGGGCCTTGGGCGGGAACGGCTTCTCGAGCAGGTCGAAGACGCCCGCGCGCAGGCACTCCATCGCGATCTCGAGCTGCGGGTAGGCGGTCATCACCACCACTTCGGACCGGACGCCCAGGTCGCGCGCCTGCCGCAGCACTTCGCGCCCGTTCAGCTCCGGCATCTGGACGTCGAGCAGCACGACGTCCACCTCGGTCCCTTTCAGCACGGAGACGCCCTCGGGGCCTCCGGCGGCCTCGGCGACCTCATACCCGGCGCGCGTCAGCTCCTCGCGCACCAGGGAGCGGAAGTCGGGATCGTCGTCGATGACGAGAACGGTGGCGGGCGACGACATCGTCTCCCGATCTCGTAACATCGCCAGTGCGAATTGTGCAGCTCTGAAATCGAGCCACACCGGCCAGCTTTCTGGCCCATCCGGCTCGATCCGCTAGGGACCGGACAATCCGCATGGGCGCAAGTACGCAGCCTGCTTACAGGTGCAGGGCCCGGAGCACCGTCCGCCGCACCAGCACCGGCAGCACCTCGCGCCGCCAGGCCGGGTCCACGCCGATGTTCGTCAGCGGCCGGCATTGCTTGTGCGCGCGCCGGCCCAGCTCGTCCGCGAGCCGGCGATCGGCCGGCCGGCCCGAAAGCTCGTCCAGTCCCGCAACCAGCGCGGGACGGGCGGCGAGCGCGCCCACGCAGAGCTGCGCCGATCGCAGGACGCCCTGCTCCACCTCGAGCGCGACGGCCAGGTTCAGGGCCGGGAAGTCGATCGCCGCCCGCGTCCGCAGCTTGTGGAACGCCTGGCGCAGCGAGGCCGCCCGCGCCGGCACGAGCACCTCCACCAGCAGCTCGTCGGGCTCGAGGATCGTGTTGTGCACTCCGTCGGCCAGGTAGAACTGCTCGAGGGGGACCACCCGTTCGCCGCGGGGCGAGGCGGTCCGCACCGCGGCGCCGAGCGCCAGGAGCACCGGCGCGGTGTCGTTGGACGCGGCCGCCACGCAGCGCTGCCCGCCCGCGACCACGTGGCAGGCGGTGCCGTCCTTCTTCAGGCAGAAGCCGAGCGCGCTGCGCCAGAAGTAGGTCTGGTTGATGTAGACGCACCGCGTGTCGAGGCAGAGGTTGCCGCCCAGCGTGCCCATGCGGCGGAGCTGGGGCCCGGCGATCTGCGCGCACGCCTCGGCCAGCGCCGGCAGCCGCGCGCAGATGGTCGCGTCCCGCGCGAGCTCGTCGATGGTGCACAGCGCGCCGAGGCGGATCTCGCCGTCCCCCTCCACCCGGAC
>DATFUN010000113.1:0-3284 GCA_035260805.1 Myxococcales bacterium
TCCGGCCTCGACACCGACGCGCAGCGGGCCCTGCAGTTCGTGCGCGCCACGCCGGGGATCACCTGCGCGCTGGTCGGCACACGGTCGGTGGCCCACGTGGAAGAGAACGCGGCGGTAGCGCGGATCGCGCCCGCGGCTTAAGGGCCGGGCCGCGCGTCCGCACCGGCTCCGAGCGCGAGGGACACGGCGGGCCAGAGCTGCGCCGCCCACTCCTGGTACCCATCGGCGCTCGGGTGGAAGCCGTCCTCGGAGAACAGGCCGGGCTTCCCGCCCAGGCGCTTGGTCGCGCCGAAGAGGTCGGCCAGGATGAAGCCGTGGCGGGCGGCGGTCGCCTCGACGTGCTCGTTGAACACCTCGATGCGCCGCTCATACAGCGAGCTGACGTAGCGCGCGGCGATCGGGGCGACCGCGAGGTCGGGGATGTTCATCAGCACCAGCGGCGCGCTCAGCGAGCCGAGGGCGAGGGCGATCTCCTCCAGGTTCACCGCGAACGCCTCGTCGGGCACCTGCCAGGTCACGTCATTGGTGCCGATGCCGAGCGTCACCAGCGAGGGCTGGACGCGACGGGCCCGCGGCACCTGCGTCTGGAGCACGTCTGCGGCGCCGGCGCCGTTTTCGCACAGGTTGACGAGCCGCGCGCCCGGCCGCAATGGAAGCAAGCGGCGGTAGAGCCGGTCGACGTAACCGCCGCCGGTTGCGGCGCCGACGCCCAGTCCGGTCGAGTCTCCCAACGCCAGGTAGGTGAACGGCGGCAGTTCCGTCACGGCCCCAAAGCTATGTCGCCTGCCGCCGCGATGCCCGGGTAGGCGCTCCGCGCAGGAGGCACGGAAGTGTGCGCGGCCGTCTTCGGGGCGTTTTCAAGACGGCCGATGGCCGGATGCTAAGCTCGATGCAATGCTCTCCGCGAAGGACGTTCTCGGCCAATTCAAGGCAGCGGCCTGGACCGGGCCGGAGGAGGTCGAGGCGTTCCTCGCCGCCGCGGATTCGCCTGCTCCGCAGGATCTGCTCAAGCTGCTCGAGGTCCTCGCCGGAAAGGCGCCCGAGGCCCAGGCGCACCGCACGCGGCTGGGCGTCTTCGCGAGTCTGGTGGAGAAGAACCCCGACAAATCGCTGTTCGTCCCCTTCGTCCGCGCGCTCAAGACAAACGATGCCGCGCTGCGGACCACGCTCGTCGCCCTGCTCGCGCGAGTCAACTCGCCCACAGAGCACGGCGAGCTGGTCGCGCACCTGCGATCGTCCGATGCTTCGCTGCGGCAGATCGCCGCGCGCGCCCTGGCCCAGGTGGGCGCCAGCAAGACCACCTTCGAGCTGCTCACGCGCGCGGCCGGCGAGCGCGAGTTCGCCGGGCGTTCCGAGGCGCTCGACGTCCTCGTCTCCTTCGCGCGCACCCAGGCGGTCCCCGCCCTGCAGGCGGCGCTCGGCGTGGGGACGCAGCAGGAGAAGGTGCTCGCGCTCAAGCACCTGGGCGATCCGCGCTGGATGGGCAAGGACCCGGCCGCCGCGCTCAAGGTGATTGCGGGCGCGCTGGACGGGCAGGCCGAGCCCGTGACGCTGCAGGCGATCGCTTCCTTCGGGCAGCTCTGCTCCGAGGAGGATTACTGGGAGTTCGTCTCCCGCTTCCTGGAAAGCGAGTCGATCGGCCTGGCCAAGGCCGCGGTCGAGGGGCTGCGGCGGTTCGTGTCGCCGCGCAGCATCGCGGCCCTGGAGCGCAAGCTGCGCGCCGGCCCGCGCGCGATCCGCCTGGCGGTGCTCAACACGCTGGAGGCGATCGGGACCGACGCCGTGCTGCCACCGCTCGTCGACGCGCTGGGGCACGCGCACGTGGCGGTGCGGAACCGGGCCGCAGAGATCCTGAAGGCGCTCAGCATGCAAGGCAAGCTCGACGTGGGACGCACCGTCATCTGGCTCCTGCGCTCGCGCGACGTGAACGTCCGCCGCATGGCCACCGAGGTGATCCGCAGCGTCCCGGACCCGGACGCCACGCTGTGGCCCAAGCTGATGGCGTACCTGCGCGACGAGGATTGGTGGGTGCGCGAGCGGGTGATGGACGCGCTGGTCGAGCTGGGCGGGCTGCACCTCACCGCGCACATGGTCGGGTACCTCTCCGACAAGTCGGAGGTCATCCGCCGCTTCGCGGCGAGCGTGCTGGGCCGCATCAAGGACCCCAAGTCGCTCCGGTCGCTGGTCCAGACCGCGTCGGCCGATCCGGACTGGTGGGTGCGGGAGACGGCGATCGAGGCGGTCGCCTCCATCAAGGATGCGCGCGCGGTCCCCTACGTGGCGCACATCCTGGGCACCGATCCCGAGCTGCAGCCCGTCTGCCTGCAGGCGCTGATCGACATGGAGGCGAAATCCGCCGTGCCCCAGGTGGCGCCGCTGACCGCTTCGGAAAACCCGGACGTGCGGCTCCTCTCGCTCAAGTTCCTCGAGAAGCTCGAGGCTTCCGAGCACGCCGCGCTGGTCGGCAAGCTGGCCGACGATCCGCATCCGCGCGTCCGCGCCGCGGCGCGGGATCTAATGACGCGCTGGCGGGTCGCCGCCTCGGGCGGCTCCGGGCCGGTGCCGCTCCTCGACCAGCTGCTGGTCCAGCTCGCGCGCTCCGAGGGCGATGACCTGATCGTCGCGCCCGACCGGCCCGTCTACATGAAGAAGGTGGGGCGCACCGCTCCGATCACCGAGCAGCCGCTGACCGCGGAGCAGGTCCGGTCGCTGCTCCTGCCTCACCTCACCGCGGACCAGATCGTCGCCCTGCAGGCGCTGCAGGACGTCGACTACTCGCACGAGGTGAAGAGCGAGGGGCTGCGGTTCCGCGCCAATGTGTTCCACCAGATGGGCGGCCTGTCGGGCGTCTTCCGGCGCATCAAGGGGCAATTGCCCGACATCGCGACGCTGGGGCTGCCGCCCGTGGTGCGCACGCTGCCCGATCTCAAGAACGGCCTGGTGCTGGTGGGAGGCCCGACCGGCTCGGGAAAGTCCACCACGCTGGCGGCGCTGATCGACTCCATCAACCGCACCTCCTCGCGCCACATCATCTCGCTCGAAGACCCGATCGAGGTGCTCCACCGGCGCAAGATGAGCCTGGTCAACCAGCGCGAGATCGGCACCCACAGCGATTCGTTCGCCGCCGCGCTGCGGTCGACCCTGCGCGAGGACCCGAACGTGATCCTGGTGGGCGAGATCCGCGACCTGGTCACCATCGAGTTCACGGTGATCGCGGCGGAGACCGGCCACCTCGTCTTCGGCACCGTCCACACCGTCAGCGCGGCCACCACCGTGGACCGGCT
>DATFUN010000114.1:0-7889 GCA_035260805.1 Myxococcales bacterium
CGCGACGACCTGCGCATCGCCGCCGCGGCGGCGCGGGCGAGCGGGAAGCAGTCCGGCGTAGGCCGCCGCCTCCTCGATCACGCCGGCGGCGACCCGGAGCGGATCACCGCGGCGGCGATGGAGAGGGCCGCGCACGAGGGCGACGAGCTGTCGAGCCGGCTCCTCGACGAGGCTGCGAGGCTTCTCGGGCAGGCGGTGGCAAATCTAGTGATCGCGCTCAACCCGGAGCGCTTGCTGCTCGGCGGCGGATTGCTCTCCGGCTCGCCGCGGATGCGCCGCACCGTCGTCGAGGCGGTCGAGCAGAACCTCTCCAAGGCCGCGCGCGCGGCGCTGCAGATCGGCGCGCCGGCCCTCGACGAGGACGCCGCGGTGGTCGGCGCGGCGCTGATCGCCCGGCAGGGACTGTCGCGCTAGCCGGGTCCTATTCTGATTTCTTTTCGTCGGAGACCACCTTGCCGTGCGCGTCGCGGACGATGGTCTGCTTGGTGGTGCTCTTCCGGTCGTTCCGGCTGCCCGGCTCGTCGTGCGAGCGGGTCGCCTCGCGCTGGGTGGTCGTGCCCCCTTGCTGGTTGCGCTGCGTCTCGCTGACCACCTTGCTCTGCTCCTTCACCTCGCCGCCCGCGGTCTCTTTCACGTCGCTGCGCTCCTCCTCGGTGCGGCGGCTGCCGTCCGCTCGCGTCTCGGTCTTGCGGCGCAGCTCGGACTTCGACGGTCGCACGCGCTCGACGGAGCCCTGCGCCTGCGCCGTCTTGCGCTCGGACTTCTCGACGTGATTCGGATCCCAGTGCCCTTGCGCCTCGGCGTGCTCGTCGGGCGATTCGGGACGCCGATCGTCCGTGCCGCGCCGGACGTCGGTGCGCGGGGCGGGCTGGCTTTCGCCGGCGCGAGCGGGGAGCGCCGCGATCAGCAATGCCGCGGCGCCGAACAGGGTTCGGTGCATGGTCAGGCCTCCGTGTCGAACCGCACCCTTTGAACGGGCGTGCGTGCCTACAAGAGGCGGGCGCCAGGTCGCGCGGCGCCACGGCGGACGAGAGGGGGCTCGCCTTCTCTTTCCGCTGGCGGGCTCATTCGAGCACGAAGTGCAACGTGTACGTGATGGTGGTGGCGACCGGTTCGCCGCCGACTCGTCCCGGCCGGAAGCGGAACTCACGGATGGCGCGCGCACCCGCGGCGCCGAGTCCGGCTCCCGGGTCGGCGATCACGTCCACCCTGGCCAGCGAGCCGTCGGCGTCGATGAGGAGGCGCAGCTTCACCTCGCCTTCGACACCTTTCTGCCGCGCCGCCTCGGGATAGAACGGGCGCAACGAGCCGGGCCGCGCCTCGACCGTGGGCAGCTCGTTGACCTGCGAGGCGGCGACGTATCGCTCGGCTTTGTACGGCTTCGCTTCCGCGGGGTCGCTCCCGGTGCGCGAAGGCTGGCCATGCAGCGTGTTCCCGGCCGGCACGGCGAAGGACCCGCCCTGCGAGGTCGACTCCAGGGTGATGCCGGGCAGCACCACCGGCTCCGGGGCGCTCTTCGCCGCCTCGCGCGACGGGGGCGGCGGCGCGTCGGCCGGCGGCGGTGGTCGGGGGCGCGCCGCCGGCGGAGGGGGCAGATCTTGCGGCGGGCGCCGGACGGCGCGCGCGGCCTTCATCGGCACGGGCTCGGCCGGCGCGGGCGGCGGCGGCCTTTCGACCACCGCGACCTCGAGCGGCGTCTGGGTTCGGGCGCGAGGCGCCGCCGGCGCGCGGCCCAGGAGGGCGACCAAGGCCCCGTGCAAGAGGAGCGACGCGCCCAGGAGCGCTGCGATCCTGGCCGCGTTGTTCTCGGCCCGCTCCATCAGCGCGCGGGGGGCTGTCCGGCCTCGATCTCAATGGCGAACTTCGTCACTCCAGCCCCCTTGAGCACGTCGAGCAGGTGGGTGACCGTGCCGTGCGTCGCGCTCTTGTCGGCGCCCACGATGGCCTGGACGTCCTCGCCCTTGTCGCGGGCCCGCCGGACGGCGGCGACCAGGCCCCCGTCGTCGGTCTCCGCGCCGTTCAGGTACGCCTTCCCTTCCTTGGTGACGACCAGCGCGAAGGTCTTGCTCACCGTCTCGCCGCCGTGCGCCGCGCGCGGCAGCTCCACCTCGATGGTCTGCTTCACGATGTAGGTGGCGGTCACCATGAAGATGATCAAGAGCACGAGCGTGATGTCCACCAGCGGCGTCACGTTGATGCCGGTGATGGAGTCGTCCTCGTCCTGGATCTGGCCTGCCACCTATGCGCCCCTGCCGCTTCCGTGCGCCACGTGCATGCCCGCGGCGATGGCGTTGCCAAGGGATTGCGAGCGGCCCACCACGCGCTTGAGGAGACGCTGGTAGATGTTGTACGCGAGCACCGCGGGGATGGCGACGAAGAGGCCCACGGCGGTGGCGACCAGCGCCTCGGAGATGCCGGTCATCACCGTCGAGGCACCCGCCGCCGCGGCAGGATGCGCAGCCAGGTCGGCGAACGCGCGGATGATGCCGAGCACGGTTCCGAAGAGGCCGATGAACGGCGCGTTGTTCCCCAGCGTTCCGAGGACGAAGAGCCATTTCTCGTATTCGAGCCTGCGCCGGTCGACGGTCGAGGCCACCGCCTTCTCCACCGCCCCTTGCCCGCTGCCTGCGACGCGCGCGGCGACGCGGACCACCTCCGCTTCCATGGCGTCGCCCGCGGCGAGCTGCGCAGCCTTGTCCAGGGCGCCGTCCTGGCAGAGCCGGAGCAGCTCCGGGAAGCGCTTGGACATCCGCCGCTGCCCGAAGTACAGGCCGCGCTCCAGCATGACGGTGAAAGACAACACCGAGAGCCCGACCAGGAGCCACATCACCCAGCCCGCGCCGAGCATGGCGAATGCCAGCAGCCGCTGCTCGATCACCGGGCCTCCCCGGGGTCGAACGCGCCGACCGACTTCGCCAGGCGGAGCGCGGCGAGCTGCACCGCGAGCCGCTGCTGGATGGCGGTCTGCTCGCTCTGGAACAGCGCGCTCTCGGCGTCGGACACTTCCACCTGCGTGGCGGTGCCCGCCTCGAATTGCGCGCGGATCAGGCGCTCGTTCTCGCGCGCATAGAGGAGCGTCTGCTCCGCCTGCGACCGCAGCGCGCGCGCCGACTCGAGGTCCAGCCGCGCGCGCCGCAGCTCGTCCTCGATGCGCGCCGACTGGCCGCGCTCCTGCGCGCGGGCTTCCCGGGTACGGCTGTCGGCGTCCTTGAGCGCCACGTAGCGCAGGCCTCCGTCGTAGAGGGGCAGGGTGAGCGACAGGGTCAGCGCCCAGAGGACGTGGTTGTCCTCGAAATCCGCCTGGCTGTTGTAACGGCCGTTGGCGTTGAATGCCAGGGAGGGAAGGAACTGCGCCCAGGCGTCGGTCTTCAGGCGCGCGGCGATCTCCACGTTCGCGCGCGCGGCGGCGATCTCGGGGCGGTCGCGCATCGCGCGCTCGATCAGCTCGCCGAGCTCACCCCGGATCTCCGGCGGCGGTTCGCGGGGAGCTTCCAGCTCGAAGGCGGTGTCGCGCAGCGCGGTGAGCTGGGCGAGCTGGCTCTTGGTCGCGGCGTAATTGTAGACGGCCCGGCGCACCTCCTCGTCGGCGCGCAGCACGTCGACCCGCGCGCGCACGGAAGCGGAGCGCTGGATCTGCCCCGCCTCGAAACGCGCCTGCGCTTCGATGGCGTGGTCTCGCGTGTTTTCGGACGTGCGGAAGGCCACCTTTGCCAGCTCCAGCAGCTGGACTCCCGAGTAGTACGCGGAGGCCACGGCGAGGAGCAGCTCCTGCCTCTGCTGCGCCTCGGTCAGGCGCGCGACGTCCACCCGCTGCCAGGCGGTGGCCACGGCGGGGAAGACGCGGCCGTTGAAGACGGGGACCTGGAGACCGAGTGCGCCGCTCACGTTGTTGGGGCTGCCCTCCACGGTCTGGATGAATGGAGGGACGCCGGGCGTAGGGCTGGGGACCGCCTTGAAGACCGGCGGCCCGATGGAGTTGTGCGTGTAGCTGCCGGTCATCGTGAGCGTGGGCTTCAATTGGGCCCACGCCCGGGAGACGTCGTTGCGCGCCTGCACCACGCGCTCCGCGAGCACCGTCAGGTCGGGCGAGTTGTCCCGCGCGAGCGAAAGCGCCACCGGCAGCGGCAGCACCGGACCTTCTGGCGGCGGAAGCGGGGGTGGCGGCCCCAGATCGGCGATCAAGGCCCGCGCCTTGGGGTGGATCACCGTGGTCGGCTGCTGCGGCGCTGAGGCGGCGATGAGCAGGGCGACGGCGCTGCGGACCAAGCTTCCTCCAGCTGGCCTCCGTGGCCAGCAGCCCCAGCGGAAAGTCAGCGAAGGTCGCCGCGAAGTCAACCAGGAAGGGGGACGCCCGCCGCGCGCAAGCACTTGCGCGCCAGCGAGGAAAGGCCCAGCGAGGCGAGGTCTTTCGGGAGCGCCCAGCGCAGCCCGGCCGGCGCGGCCGGGTCGCCCGCGCGGGCGCGGAAGAGGAGCACCCGCAGGTCGCGGTGCGTGAGGATCTGCCGCACTTCGCCGCACGGCTCGAGCCGGAGCCGGCCGGAGATGCCGCATGCCGAAAGCGCCGAGCGCGCCGCCGCCGCCGCGCCCTCGCCGCGCACGCCGGAGGAAGGAAGGTCCCAGAGGCCGGCGAACAGCTCGCGATCGCCGCGCCTTCGGAGGAGCACGGCCCCGTCCCGCCGGAGCAGCGCAGGCGCCGCCCAGACCAGCACCGGTCGCGCCTTCGCGCGCCTCGGCCGCGGAAACGTCTCCGGGTCGCCTTGCCTGAGCGCGCCGCAGCCCCTCCGGAGCGGGCACTCGCCGCAGCGAGGATTGCGCGGCGTGCACACCGTCGCGCCCAGCTCCATCAGGGCCTCATTGAACTCGCCCGCGCGGCCGTGCGGCAAGAGCTGCGGAGCGATCCTCCAGGCCCGCTCGCGCGCCTCTCCAGCGTCGCCGGGCAGCCGCAGGACGCGCGCCAGCACCCGCGCTACGTTGCCGTCCACCAGCGCCGCCTGCTCTCCGAAGGCGAGGCTCGCCACCGCCGCCGCCGTGTAGGGACCGAAACCAGGCAGCTCGCGCAGCGCCGCCGCGGTCCCGGGCAGACCGCCGGCCGCCGCCGCGGCGCGGGCGGCGCGGTGCAGGTTGCGCCCCCGCGCGTAGTAGCCGAGTCCGCTCCACAGTGCGAGCACCTCGTCCTCCGTGGCCTCCCCCAGGGCGGCGAGCGTGGGGAAGCGCCGCAGGAACCGCAGGTAGTAGGGCACCACGACTTCCACCCGCGTCTGCTGGAGCATCACCTCGCTCAGCCACACCCGGTACGGGTCGCGAGGGACCTCCCGCCAGGGCAGGTCGCGCCGCGCGCGGGCGAACCAGGGGAGGAGGGGAGCGAAAAGCGTGCTAGGAGTACGCAACTTCCGCCTCTGGGGAGGGACCTGGAGTGAAGCGCATCCGCGTGCACAGCGTCGAGCAATACGTTGCCGAGATCGGGCCGCTCATGAAGCAGGGCCTGCCGATGTACCGCGCCGACGACGTCGAGCACGGCCTGTTGGGCGTGGGCTTCACCGGCGCGGAGACCGAAGTGCTCATCTCCATCCAGGAATTCAAGGAGACGGGCGATCTCGTCAAGTACGGCGAGCTGATCGAGCCCTACGAGCCGGAGGGCAAGAAGACGCAGAAGGTCAAGGGCGAGAAGAGATAGCCCTCACTTCCGCGCCGCCGCCTCGACGTCTTCCACGGTCCGCGGGATCGCCTGGGTCAGGTTCTCGTGGCCGCCCTCGGTCACCAGGATGTCGTCCTCGATGCGGATCCCCAGGCCGCGCAATTCCGGCGGCGCCTTTTCGTCGTCCGGCGCGACGTAGAGCCCCGGCTCGACGGTGAACACCATGCCGGGCTCGAGCTTGCGCGGCCCTCCGTCCCGCCCGCGGTAGTCGCCGGCGTCGTGCACGTCGAGGCCCAGCCAATGGCTGGTGCGATGCATGTAGTAGCGGCGGTAGGCGTTGTCCTTGATGAGCTGGTCGACCTCGCCGGAGAGGAGCCCCAGCTCGACCATGCCCTTGGTGAGGATGCGCACCGCGCCGTCGTGCAGGGCGTCGAGCGTCACGCCGGGACGTGCGGCCGCGATGGCGTCGTCGGCGGCGGCGAGGACCAGCGAGTATGCAGCGCGTTGCGCGGGAGTGAAGCGCCCCGATGCGGGGAAGGTGCGCGTCACGTCGGCGGTGTAGAGGTCGGCCTCCGCGCCGGCGTCGATCAGCACCAGGTCGCCCTCGCGGACCGGGTCGGCGTTGTCGTTGTAGTGGAGCACGGTCGCATTGGCCCCGGCGGCGACGATCGGGTAGTAGCCCCATCCCCTGCCCCCGCCGCCGCGGAACTCGCGCTCCAGGAGGGCCTGCAGCTCGTACTCGTGCGATCCGGGTCGCCCCGCGGCCATCGCCGCCAGGTGCGCCTTGCGCGTCAGCTCGACCGCCTTGCGCAGCGCGCGCAGCTCCTCCTGCGACTTGCGCAGCCGCAGCTCGTGCACGATCTGGCCGGGGTCCTCGATGCGCGGCGGCGCTCCGGATCCGGCGCGCGAGCGCATGCGCAGCGCCTGCAGCGTACGGGCGATGCGCGCGTCGAAGGCCGGGTCGATCGCCCCCAGGCGGTAGAAGAGCGTGCCTGCCGATCCGAGGAGCGCCGGCAGCTCCTTGTCCAGCTCGTCGATGGTGAATGCCTGGTCGGCGCCGAAGGCCGCCTTCGCGCCCTCGACGCCGGCGCGCCGGCCGGTCCACACCTCGCGCTCGCGGTCGCGCGGCCGGACGAAGAGGGTCAGCGGCTTGCCCTCCGTGGAAAGCACCGCGACCGTCTCGGGCTCCTCGAACCCGGTGAGCCAGAACAGGTCCGACTCTGCGCGGTACGGGTGCTCGACGTCGTGGTTGCGGGTGGCCACGGGCGTGGCCGGGAACACGGCGACCGAGCGGCCGGGCGCCATCTCGCGCATCCGCCGGAGCACTTCGGCTCTTCGGGCCTGGAACACCTCTGGGGGAAAGGCGGGGGTGGTGGCCATCGCGGAATGCTCCTCGGCTGCCTGGATGCCCCGCCGCGGCCCCTTGCGCAAGCGCTTTCGCCGACCGGGGTGTAGAAGAGGAAGGGCGAGGCCTACCTTGCCTTGCGAACGAGTCCGACAGGAGTGTCCATGGCCGAGCAGAAGGGTCTGTCCAGCGAGGCGGAGACCAAGGCAGCGCTCGAGGAGCTGCCCGGTTGGAAGCAGCAGGGCAAGGCGATCTCGAAGACCTACGATCTCAAGGGCTTCAAGGCCGCGATGGCCTTCGCCGGGACCGTCGGCGAGTTGGCGGATCGGGCTGACCACCACCCCGACATCCTCATCCAGTACTCGAAGGTCACGCTGACCCTGTGGAGCCACGACAAGGGCGGCGTCACCGACCGCGATCTCCGGCTGGCGCGCCAGATCGAGGCGGCCGCCAAGGATCAGCTCGCGTAGTAGGCTGCCGCCCATGGCGGCCTGGCACCATCTTCCCGACTCCGAGCTCCTCGCGCTTTGCTCCGTGCAGGCGCACCGCGCCGGCGGGCCGGGCGGGCAGCACCGCAACAAGTCGGAGACCGCGGTGCGGCTCGTGCACCTTCCGACCGGCGTCGCCGCCGAGGGCAAGGACCAGCGCTCGCGCGCGCAGAACCTGGCGGCCGCGCTCGAGCGGTTGCGCGAGAAGCTGGCGAAGCGCGCCTATCGGCCGCCGCCGCGGCACAAGACGCGGCCCAGCAGGGCGGCGAAGGAGAAGCGGCTGTCGGAGAAGAAGAGGGCGGGGGAGAGGAAGAGGGAGCGGCGGTGGGGGGAGTAGCCGGGGCCGCGATCGCTACGCTTGTTGGAGGGACGGCGTCGATGTCGACGTCGATGTCGAGATTCGACGTCGAGGTTCGAGGAT
>DATFUN010000115.1:0-8368 GCA_035260805.1 Myxococcales bacterium
CCGAGAGGTCCTTGCTGGCGTAGCCGAGGACGCCGACCTCCAGCGCCTGTGCGACGTGCTCCTCGTCGGCGAACATGCTGAGCGCGAGGATGCGTTGGTGCGGCTGGCGCCGGAGCACCTCGCGCGCGACGCTCACGCCGCTGGCCAGCGGCAGCGAGACGTCGAGGAGCAATACGTCGGGTTGAGCCTGATCCACGAGTGCGTAGGCGTCCTGCGCCTGGCTCGCCTCGCCCACGAGCTGGAAGTCGGGTTGCGTCGAGAGCAACGCGCGCAGCCCTTCGCGGAACAGACGATGATCATCCACGAGACCCAATTTGACCGTCATACGCGTAGCGCCTACACCCTTGTCGGGAAGGTGCAGTACAACGTCGCTCGCGTCATGTGTAACATCCCGTAAGGAAGCGCGCTCGCTCCGTGTAATTCCCGACGCTCGTCCAATCCGCGTTCGTTCAGTTCGCGGCCGGCGGCAGCAGCTTCAATCGCGCCGCGAGACGGACCAGGTCGGCGGCAGACCTCGCCTTCAGCTTGTGCAGGATCCGGCTGCGATGCGTCTCCACCGTGCGGTGGCTGATCGCGAGCTGCTGCGCGATGTTCGCCGTCGTCCCGCCGGCGACGATCAGATCGAAGACCTCGCGCTCGCGCCGCGTCAGCCGGCCGAGCGGCGAATCCGGCCGCCCGTCGCCACGGCGCAGTCTCAGGTAGTCCTGCACCACGAACCGGGAGAGGACCGCGGGAACGTAGACCCGTCCCGCGGCGACGGTCCGGATCGCCTCGAGCACCTCGTCCAGGGACTGGGCCTTGCCGGCGTAGCCGAGCGCGCCGACCTCCAGGGCTTCCGCCGCATGCTCCTCGTCGAGGAGCATGCTGAGCATGAGCAGCTTCCTCCGCGGGGAGCGGCGCAGCAGCTCGCGCGCGAGCGACACGCCCGAGGCCGGGCCGAGCAGGACGTCGACCACCACCAGGTCCGGATCCTCGGCGTCGACCAGCGCGCACGCCTCGGTCGGTTCGGCGGCCTCACCCACCACTTGAAGGTCAGGCTGCGTGGCGAGCAGCGCGCGCAGGCCTTCGCGAAACAGCCGATGATCGTCCACGAGCGCTACTCGGTAGCCCATGACCACGATCTAGCTCCTGACGGCCCAGGAAGGCGAGCCCCGCCCTGGCTGCACCGTACGCAAACGCACGCATGCCGGATTGCAAACGCCCCCGGAGTGACCGGCGCACCGTACGGGAGTAGCGATGGGGTGCCGTGATCGCTTCGCACACCGCGCTCCTCGTCGCATCCGAGGGAGAGGCTCGCGATGTGCTCCTGCGGGCGCTGCGGAGCAGTGGTTATCTCGTCTCCGTCGCCACCAGCGCATGCTCCGCGATCGAGTTCCTGTCCGGGGTCCCGTACGACTTGATCGCCTGTGGGCCGGTGTTCGCCGACGCAGAGGAGCGCCAGTTCCTCTTCGAGGTGCAAAGGCGCTGCCCCGCTTCGGCGGTGCTCCTGCTCGGCCCCGACCCTGGAGACTCCGATCTGGACCTCGAGCTCCTGTTTCGCGTCTCCCGGTGGGCGGCGCACCGTGCGCGGCACGCTCTTGCGCGCGGCCCGGCTCTGCCGCAGTCCCCCGAGGGCGGAAACTGACATGCGCGTCGTCCTGGCTGGCCTCTCCGCCCGCTTGGCGGCCGAGCTGCGGGCCGGCGGGTGTGCGGTGGAACGAACGAGCTCGGCGGAGCAGACGATTCGCGCGCTGCGCAGGTTTCCGGCTCCCCGGCTGCTGGTCATCTGCGAGATGCTCTCCGGCGCCGGTGACGTACTGGCGGCGGTCGAGGCGGACCGGCGCCTCGCCGGCCTGGTCCTGGTCACGGTGGTCGGTGAGCGGACCGTTCTCGCCTCCGCCCTCCGCACACGCGGATTGCCCGTGCTGCGCCGCCGCGGCGTAGCACATCGCCTCGAGCGGCTGCTCCGCAGGGCGGAGCGCACGACTCGCAGGGGGGATGCCGGCGGCGGCGGACGAGCGTAGACTCCGTCAGGGGATGAATGCCTAGCCATGACATCATCGTCGTGGGGGCTTCCGCGGGCGGCGTGGAGGCGCTCAGCGCGCTCGTCGCCAAGCTGCCTGTAGATCTCCCGGCCGCGGTCCTCGTCGTCCTGCACGTCGCCCCCGACCACAAGAGCGTGCTCCCGCGCATCTTGAGCGGCGCCGGTCCGCTCCCGGCGGCGCACGCAAAGAGCGGCGAAGCGCTGGAGCCAGGCCGGATCTACGTCGCTCCTCCGGGTCGGCACCTGGTGGTGGATGACGGCGTCGTACGCCTCAGCCACAGCGCCCCCGAGGGCGGGCACCGGCCGGCGGTCGACACGCTCTTCCGCACCGCGGCGCGCTTCCATGGGACGCGCGTGGTCGGCGTGGTGCTCTCCGGGGCCCTCGACGACGGGACGGCGGGCATGGTCGCGGTGAAGCAACGGGGTGGCGTAACGGTAGTGCAGGACCCCGACGAGGCGCTGTGCCCCGACATGCCGCGCAGCGCTCTGGAGAACCTGCAAGTCGATCACTGCCTGCCCACCGCGGAGATCGCGGCCCTGCTGGGGAGACTTGCGCACGAGAAGGTGGTGTTGCACTCCCCGATCCCGCCGCTCCTGCAGCAGGAGACCGACATCGCCCTCGAGCGCCGGCCGACCGGCGAGTCCCCGCCGGGACGGCCGTCCGAGTTTGCCTGCCCCGCCTGCGGGGGGGTCTTGAACGAAGTGCACGACGACCACATCCTGCGCTTCCGCTGCCGGGTCGGCCACGCGTACGGCCTCGCCTCGCTCGGGGCCGAGCAGCAGGATCAGCTCGAGGCGGCGCTGTGGGAAGCCCTGCGCGCGCTCGAAGAGCAGGCTGCGCTCGCGGACCGTCTGGCGAAGGGCGCTCGCGCGCGCGGGCATACGCGCACCGCCACGCAGTTCGACGACCGCGGGAGCGCCGCGCGCGAGCACGCGAGGAAACTGCGCGAAGTGCTCAGCCGCGCCGAGCCGTTCGTTCCCGACGCCGTACACGCGCGCGACCCGGCGTGATGGGGTGGCCGTTCCCGGCCACCTGCAACTCGACCAGGAATTCCGCCCCACCCGCCCGTCGGTTTCGCGCCGTGATGGCGCCGCCGATCCGGCGCATCGTGCTCTGCGCGAGCCAGAGGCCCAATCCGGTACCCGCGCTGCCTTTGGTGGTGAAGAACGGCTGGAAGAGGTGGGCGAGGTGCTCCGGTGCGATCCCCGTCCCTTCGTCGGCGACCGTGACCCGGACGCGATCGCGGGCGCGCTCGGCGCGGAGGTGCACCTTTCCCCCGTCCGGCATCGCATCGCGCGCGTTGAAGAGCAGGGTGACGAACAGGTGCGAAAGCTCGGCGGAGGTGCCGAGCACCATCGGGAGATGAGGGACCTGGATGCCCACCTCGACCGCCGCCGCGCCGGATGGCTGCCGCAGCTGCAGAACGCCGATCGCGTGTCGCAGCACGTCGGCGAGATCCACCGGTCCCGGCTCGAGGCGCCCGGAACGCGCGACGTCGTGCAGCTTGCGCACGGAGTCGAGCGCCGATTCGACGCTCTCCTGGAGCGCGACCACGAGTCCGCCGTGCTCCGCCATCACCCCGGCGTCCTGGCCGAGGACCGCGGTGCGCGTGGTCGCGCCCCGCAAGGTATTTCCCAGCTCGTGGGCGATCGAGGAGGCCAGCTCGCCCAGGATGCTCATGTGCTCGCTCTGGAAGAGCGCCTCGCGCAGGTGCGACAGCTCTTCTTCCGCCCGCGCTTGCTCGGTCACGTCCTGCGCGAGCACCACGACCGGCGATGCGGCCGCGTCGATCCGCTCCAGCCGCAGCTCCGCCACCCGCCCATCCTGCATGCTCCGGTACCGCCGGACCACCGAAGCGCGCGCCCGCTCGGGCAACTGTGCCGCCTCGGCTAGCGCTGCCTGGGAGAGGTCGATCGAGGCGGCGGACGGGGCCTTGCCATCGCGCGTCCATCCCCCGCGTGCGACCTCCAGCTCGCACCAGCGCGCGTTGCGGGTGGTGACCGCGCCGTCCTTCACCAGTGCGAGACCGCTTGCGGTCGCGTTCAGCGCCCAGAAGCCGAGCCGGTAGACCGCGCTGGCTCCACCCGATCGATGCTGCACGAGCTCGCTGGTACGCACCTCCAATCGCCGGACGAGGGCGGCGTACTTGCGCGAGAGCTGGAGGTACTTGGCGCGCAGCTCCACCAGCAGGTCGGACCCGGTGCCCGCGCCGTCATCGATCTTGGGCCGCTCGGGCATTGTTCTCCCTCAGCTTCGCGACCTCCGCCTGCAGCGCGGCCATCCGGCTGGTGTCCTCGAACAGGAGGACGGCTCCGAGCGGCGCGCCGCCGTCCAGGATGGGGACCACCGCCAACGTGGCCTTGCCCGCGCCGCCGTTGGCCAACTCGTAGGAGAGCTCCTCGGAGCGCATCCCCAGGTTCTGCCCCAGCGCCTTGCGCACCTTCGACAGCACGCCGCGGTTGAGCGCCGGGATGTGCAACGTCCACAGAACCTGGCCCAGCGCCTCGCCCTCGGTGAGCCCCAGCAGGCGCTCGGCGGCCAGGTTCCAGACGATGATCTTGCCCGATCCGTCGAGGACGATCACCGCCGCGGACAGGCTGCGGATGATCACCCGCTGGTTGAACGCCAGCTTGTTCATCTCCTCGGTCCGATGTGCCAGCTCGCGGTTGGTCGCGTCCAGCTCGGCATTGGTGGACTGCAGCTCTTCGTTGGTGGTCTCCAGCTCCTCGTTGGTCGACTGCAGCTCCTCGTTGGTGGTCTGCAGCTCTTCGTTCGCCGACTGCAGCTCCTCGTTGGTCGTCTCCAGCTCCTCGTTCGAGGACTGGATCTCCTCGTTGACGGTCTGCATCTCTTCGTACGCGGACTGGCGTTCCTGGTTCGCCTTCCGCAGCTCCGACTCGATCTCGCGCACCGACGTCACGTCGTGGACGAGGTACACCAGCCCCGTCTTCTCGCCGGACGAGTCTCGCAGCGGCGAGACCTCGATCGAAAGCTGCGTCCTGTTCCGCTCGGAGCCCGTCGCCAGCACTCCGTCGCTCGACTCCCGTTCCGAGCGCCCCTCGCGGACCGCGTTGGTCTTCTCGATGAGCAGGTCGCCGGCCAGGCCCGGCAGGTCCAGCGCGGCGATCTTCTTGCCCGTCGCGTCCTTCTCGGAACGGTTCCAGAGCCTGGCGGCCGCGGTGTTCCAGAGCATCACCGTCCCGTCCATGCTGGTCGCCACCACCGGCAGCCGCAGGGCCTGCAGCACGTCTCGATGGAACTGATCGATGGTTCCGGTCTGATCCTTCGGCTGTTCTGCCTCGCGAGTGACGCTCTCCTGCTCGAGCAGGCCCACCAACCGCTCCTGCGAGAACGCGTTGTCGCGCCGCCCGTCCCTCCTGTAGATGCGCCGCGGCAGGTCGATCGGCTCGTAGATGCGCGCCGCGAACGGGATCAGCTCGGACTTGCCGAGCATCAGGATGCCGTGCGGCCGCAGCGCATAGTGGAACCGGGAAAGCACCCGCTTCTGCAGCGCGGCGTCGAGGTAGATGAAGACGTTGCGGCAGATGAGGAGATCGAGCCGGGAGATGGGCGCATCGCTGACCAGGTTGTTGATCCCGAATACGACGCAGCGGCGCAATTCCTTGCGCACCGCGTACGCGTCTCCCTCCTCGATGAACCACTCCGCCAGGGATTTTTGCGGGACGGATTCCACCTGGTCGCGCGTGTACTGACCCTTGCGCGCGTAGGCGATCGCCTTCTCGTCGACGTCGGTGCCGAAGATCTTGACGTCCTGGTTGCCGAACGAGGGGCCCATCGCCTCGGCCAGGGCCATCCCGGTGGAGAACGCCTCCTCGCCGGTTGCGCAGCCGGCGCACCAGACGCGGATCTCCTCGCCAGGGCGCTTCTCCGAGAGCATCTGCGGGATGGCTTTGCTGGAGAGGTCCTCCCATGCTTCCGGATCCCGGAAGAAGGAAGTGACCTTGATGAACATCGAGCTGAGCAGCGCATCGAACTCGGCCGGCTCGCGATCGAGGAGCGCGCCGTACTCGCGCACCGTGCGCTTCTTGCGATCCTGCATGCGCCGCTGGATGCGCCGCAGCAGCGTCGGGCGCTTGTAATCGCGGAAGTCGAAGTTCCGCGCGTCCCGGATCTTGCGGAGGATCTCCTCGAGATCGCCGCTGGGCGGCGATTCCTTGCGGGCCTTGTGTTTCGTCACGCCCGCCTTCCCTGCCATCCTTTAGGCCTCTCCTGCCGCTTGCCCGCTTTTCTACACCCGGGTCGCGCGAGCAAGGTAGCCACACCACCCTTTTCAGTCGGTATCCAGCGTACCTGCGCTCCGGCGATCGGCCGGAACCGCCGATCGCCGGTCATGAAGACGATGGGGATGCCGCTGTTCCGCGGCGCCCGCGCCGCTGTCTCACCCGGGGCGGATGTCGCCGAGGCGGCGTCCGCGAAAACGCAGTGCCATTCCCCCCCGGAGAATCCAATGAAGAAGGCCATCGTCGGTTTCATCTCCCTCGTCGCCCTCGGCGCGCTGCTGCACTCCCGCCCGTCGCGGAACGGCGCGGACGACCCGTGCGGCGGGTGCCCCAAGGACTTCAAGTGCGATCTCGCCAGCCTGCAGTGCGTGCCCGAGGACGCGCACCCGTAGGCAGGCGCCGGTCGCCGGGGTGCCCGGTGCGCATGGTTACCCCCCGCTGCGCACCGGGCCCTCGTTTGGCCAAAAAAGTGTTCCGCCGATGGAGCGCCCGGTGTCTAGAGCCTCGCAGGAACCGTCGCGGCCGGGCTGGCCGCCCGCGCGGTCGTGCAAACGGAGAGGCGTCTGGACGCCCTGTCCGATACCGAGTTGCTCGCCAACTACCTGGCCGCCGAGACCCGTGAGCAGGCGGCAGTCTGGGTCAGGGAGCTGTTCCGGCGGCACTACCCCAAGGTGGTCGGCTGGTGCCTCCGGTTCACCGGCGAGCGGGAGGAAGCCTACGACCTCGCGCAGACCATCTTTGCCAAGGCCAGCCGGCATCTCGACTCATTCCGAGGACACTCAAAAATCTCTACTTGGCTGTATTCCATCACGAGGAGCGAGTGCATGAACTATCTCAAGTCGCGTTCGCGGCGGCCCCCCGCGGCGGAAGGCGACGACCTCGACGAGCTGCCCGACGGCGGCGCGGCGCAGCCGGACCAGGCACTCCAGAAGGAGGCGTGGTCCCGCCTGGTACACGGACTGCTCGACCAGGCGCTCGATGATACCGAGAAGAAGGTCTTCACCCTCCACTACGGCGACGACGTTCCGCTGGACGCGATTACCCGGCTCCTGGGCCTCTCGAACCGGAGCGGAGCGAAGGCGTACATCGTCAGCGCGCGGCGGAAGCTCCGCCGCGTGGCGCGCCTGTGGAAGACGCGCAAGGAAATCTTCGATGCTTGAGCGGAGGGTGCCGTGATGGCCGACCTCGATCTCACCGATGTGGAGACGCTGCGGGCGGCGTTCGCGCCCTCCGCCAGTTGCGCCACGGTCGAGCAGCTGGGCAGGCTGTGCGACAGGGACCACGTGGGATCCGCCGACACGCGGGTCGCCGAGCACGTCGCGACCTGCCTGCGCTGCCGCACCGAGCTCGCCCTGCTCAAGCAATTCGAGTCCGGCGACCTCCGGCGCGACGAGCAGGAAGACGTGAGATGGATCGCGGCACGTCTGGCGCGCGACGTGGCGCGGCTCACCGCAGGCGAGGCGCTGCCGATCCCCCGCGGCGCTTCCGCCCGCAGGGCGACCGCATGGCGGCGATTCCTCGCCCCGCGGGCGCTGGCCGCCAGCCTGGCGGTGGCGGCAGCAGGACTGGTGGTGGTGCTGAACGTGCGGGGCCGCGATGGGACGCGGCCCGCGCTCCCTCCGGACGTGACGGCGGGACCCTCGAGCTTCCGGTCGGACGCGATCCCGCTGAAGGGACCGGCCGGCGACCTCGACGTTGCTCCGAAGGAATTGCGCTGGGAGCCCGCTGCAGGCGCCGCGACGTACTCGGTGCAGGTGATGGAAGTAGACCGCACGCCCGTGTGGAGCGCGGACTCGCGCGAAGCGAGCATCGCGCTGCCCGCGTCGGTCCGGGCGCGCGTCGTCCCCGGCAAGCCGTTCCTCTGGCAGGTGGTGGCGAAGGACGCCGGCGGACAGGCGATTGCGTCGTCCGACATGCAGCGCTTCCGGCTGCGGTTACGGACGCCGAAGCCGGAGTAACGTAAGCCAGAAGGGGTGCCTCATGACACACGGGAACGTTCCACGGCGGGCTTGGCAAGGCGCGAAATCGTTCCGCATGCCGGCCCTCTCCCTCCTGGCTGGGCTCTTGCTCACCGCCAGCGGCGGCGACCCTCCAGGCCCGGTC
>DATFUN010000116.1:0-8034 GCA_035260805.1 Myxococcales bacterium
GAACACCATCCTGCCGCCGTTGTGGTTTCCTCGAAGGGGCTGCCCCTCATCGGCCTGGAAGGCTCGCAGCCTGATGAGATTTTCGTCAAAGGTCAGCATGGACCCGTTCCATACAAATCGATCGACGCGGTTGCCCAGCAATGGTACGTCGGGGGCATTCCCGCTAACCGTCCCAGTGCTGCTCTCGGTCCAGTACAGGTAGACGAGGCCGTTCTCTTCGAAGTCCGGGTGCAGGGCGATTCCCAACAGCCCACGCTCAGAGAAGAAGTTGACCGGTAGTTGCAGCACGGAGCCCTGCTGAAGCACGCCGTTCATGACCCGACGCACCTTCCCGGTGTTTTTCTCCAAGACCAGTATGTCGTCGTCATCGATAAACGCTATCGTGGTCGGAGTTGTCAGACCTGAAACGACCTTCCTCACACCCAACCCAGGGGCCAACACGGTTGGCTCAGGCTGCTGCGCAACAGCGACAGGAGCAATCGAAATGGCAACCGTCAAAATAGCCGATGCAATGCGGACGACCGAAACCTTTCGTTGGCGATTCATTGTTCCCCCCTAGCGACGTCCCTTGGCGAGACGCCAAGCTCATCTATCGTCCAGATCCCTGACCGTAAGTCGGCCGAATCCTGGCGCATGGGCACGACGGGACGCCAGGGAAGCGCTGAGAACCGACAGACGGGCAGGAAAGCGCATAAGTCCCCCGACCCCGCGCGGACGAGGCCCATCTACGATTCCGAGCAGAACGTGTCAACTCCGACTGCGGTCCCGTGCAATTGCTGGCCGAGCGAATCGAGCGCTCCAGAAGCGTCTTGGTCAGCATCGCGTGCGGAGATGCACGGCTGTGCGCTCTTGGATGTCTCGGTCAGCGGCGGGATGACCTGACCGCGCCAGCGCGACGCGGGCGCGAACACGCCGTGGTAGCGGATGAGGTCTACAGGTCCTGCGGGCCGTGCGCGCAGACTGCCTCCACGATGGCCAGGACCAGCTCCGCGTCGAACGCGTCGCGGAGCGCCTCGAGGGGCGGAGCGTCGGGTGAGTCCGAACCGTGCGCGGTGTAGAGGACGATGGGCACATCGTGTAGCTTCGCCCGGGAGCGGAGGGAGTCGATCAGCTCCGCCTCCGCTCCGCGGGCGAGGCGGCGGTCGAGGAGGACGAGGTCCGGCGCCCGTTCCATTGCGGCGACCTGGGCGATCGCGTCCGCCGCATCGTCGGCCGCCACGACCGAGATCTGCCGCTCGGCGAGCATCCGGGCGATCGCACCTCGCACACCTGTCTCGTCTCCCACCAGTACGACGTGCGCCATCTTCCGTCCCTCCCGTCCCCCACGGGAGGTAGACAACGCGGCGCCCATGGCATGGAAAAGTGCGTCCGATGGCTGACATGGCCGCTACCGGGACCGGCGCTTATCTGCGCCACACGGAGAGCACCAGCTCGACCAGGATGAGCAGCGCGATGGACATCTCCAGGAGCCACATGCGCCGGTCGCGCGCCACGTCGAGCACCAGCTCCAACGATTCCTGCACGCCGCGCAGCTTGATCTCCAGCGATTGGTAGCGGTCGGTGAGATCGAACTCGGCGCGCAGGTCGTCGTAGATGCGGTCCAGCGCGGGGTCCTCCCAGACCTCGTCGGGCTTGTCGAGCAGGTGGAGCACGGAGAGCACTTCGTTGCGCGAGGTGATCGCCTCGCCGATGAACCGGTGTAGCCGGGCGGGGCGCGCGCGCACGGTGCCCGATTTCTCCAGGCGGTCGACCAGCGCGTCGGTCCGGCCGAAGAGGTCGTCGACGAGCCGCTCGTAGTACTCCATGGCGGCGCTCTGGGCGACCACGATGGCCACCGCCGCGGCGCGCGCGGGCCCCAGCTCGTCGAGCTGCAGGACTCCGTCGGCGAACCCGATCTTCGCGCTCGGCTCTTCGCGGACCGTGAAGCTCTCGGCGACCACCTTCCGGGCCGGAGCGCGGAGCGTGCCGCGGATGCGCTCGAGGAAACGTTCGCGCTGCTCCAGGGGGGCATCGCGGAAGACGGCCGCGCCAAACGGGTAGACGAACGCCTCGCTGCCGCCGTCGAACGGATAGCGCAGCTCGTGCGCGCGCAGGCGGCCGCCGGGGATGGCCTGCGCCAGCTCGCGCAGGTTGAAGTTCTCGACGAACGCCACTGCCTCGAACTGGTGGACGCGGCCGCTCACCGGCAGCCCTGTACCGGGCGCCGCCTTCCGCCGCAAGCGCCGCGGTCAATTTCCGCTCGCGGCTGATAACCTGGGTGGATGGACCGAGCCTCGGCGAAGCTCCTGGCCGCGCTGGCGGTGACGATCGTTTTCATTGGCCTGGCCGCCCTGCGTTACCGGCCGCCCCCGGCCAGGCCAGCCGACGCGCCGGCGCAGGACTTCTCCGCCGGCCGGGCGCGGGAGGTGCTCCGCGCGGTCCTGGGCGGGGGCGAGCCGCATCCGACCGGATCGGAGGCCGGCGCTCGCGTCCGGCAGCGCGTGTTCGCCGAGCTGGACCGGCTCGGGTACCAACCGCGGATCCAGGAGGCGTTCGCCTGCGGATCGGTGGGCATCTGCGCGCGCGTGACGAACGTGATCGCGCGGCTCGACGGCCGGCGCGCCGCCAAGGCGGTGCTGCTCTCCGCGCACTACGACTCGGTGCCCGCCGGCCCGGGTGCCAGCGACGACGGCGCGGGGATGGCCGCGGCCCTGGAGATCGCGCGGGCGCTGAAGGCGGGCACGCGTCCGGAACGCCCGGTCCTCATCCTGCTCAACGAAGGCGAGGAGGACGACCTGCTCGGAGCGGAAGCGTTCGTCGCCGCCGATCCGGCCGCGAAGGACGTGGGCGCGGTCGTGAACCTGGAGGCGCGCGGCACCACCGGCGCGAGCCTCATGTTCGAGACCAGCGACCAGAGCGGGTGGATCGTCGACCTGTTCGCGAGGAGCGTGGCCCGGCCGGCCAGCAACTCCATCTACTACACGATCTACAAGATGCTCCCCAACGACACCGACCTCACCGTCTACAAGCGCGGCGGGTTGCCCGGGCTCAACTTCGCCTTCATCGGAGGCGAGGCGCGATACCACACCCCGCGGGACGACTTCGCCCACGCGGACCCGGGCAGCCTGCAGCACCACGGGGACAATGCGCTCGCCATGGTGCGCGCGCTCGCCTCGGCGGACCTGGAGGCCCCGCCGCGGGGGGAGCTGGCGTTCTTCGACGTGCTCGCTTCCTACGTCGTGCGCTGGCCGCTCGGCTGGATGCGCGCGCTTGCAGTCGCAGCCGCGTTGCTCTGGCTCGTCGGGGCGGCGCGCGCCATCCGCCGCGGCGAGCTGCGCCCCGGAGCGCTGGCGATCGGAGGAGGCGCGTTCCTTGCCGCCGCCGCCGCCACGGGCGTGCTGGCGTATGCCTTGCTCGTGGCGCTGCGCGCCGCGGGAGCTGCGCCGTACCCGTTCGTCGCCCACCCGGCTGCCGCGCGCGCTGCGTTCCTCGCCGTGCCGGTGATCGGCGCCTGGGCGGGAGCGCTCTGGCCCGGGCGCAGGGCAGGCGCCGCCGGGCTGTGGTGGGGGACCTGGGGCGCATGGGCGGGAGCCGCCGTCGCCACGGCATTCGCGAATCCCGGCCTCTCCTACCCGTTCGTGCTCCCCTGCCTGCTCGCCGGCGCGTGCGGCCTTGCCACCTCCGCGCACGCGCGGTGGGTCGCGCTGCTGCTCCCGCTCGGCGCCGCCGCGGTCCTCTTTTGCCCCGTTGCCTGGTTGCTTTACGACGGGCTGGGCGTTCCCATCCTGCCGGCCTCGTCGGTGCTCCTCGCCTTGGTCCTGGCCACCGCGGCGCCAGCGTGGCTTGCGGCGCAAGCGCGCATCCGCGGCGCGCTGGCCTTTGGCGCCGCCGCCCTGGCGGTGACCGCCGCCGTCGCCGCGGCGGCGGCGGTGCCGTTCAGCGCCGACAATCCGCGCAAGTTGAACCTCTGGTACAGCCTCGATGCGGACACGAAAGAGGCGCGCTGGCTGGCCTCGGCAGCCACAGGACCCCTCCCGCGCGAGCTGGCCTCGGCGGCGCCGTTCGACCACGCTGCCATCGCGGCGCTGCCCTGGGCGCCGCGCGTGCAAGCGTACGCGGCGCCGGCCCCACCGCTGCCGCTGGCCCGGCCCGAGATGGTCGTCGAGGCGCAGCGTTCGGAGGGCGGGGGGCGATCGATCCGCGCCCGGCTTCGCTCGCCGCGCGCGGCGGCGCTCGCCGGCATCGCCTTGCCTGCCGAGCGGGTGGTCTCGGTGCGGATGAACGGGACGCGCGTACCGGAGGCGGCATCGAAGAACCAGGTCGGCGCCCCGTACGGAGGTTCCTCGTCGTGGCGCGGATTCGTCTGCACGACCACGGGATCCGAAGGAGTGCGGATCGAGGTGGAGCTTTCCGGACCCGGGCCGGTGGACGCCTATCTCTGGGACGCCTCGCAGGGGCTGCCGGAAGAGGGTGCGCAGCTCTCGTCGGCCCGGCCGCCCTGGGCGGTGCCCTTCCAGACCGGCGACCGCACCCTGGTGCTCTCGAAGCTCCGCCTGTAGAGTGCATCCCTCGGCCACAGCCGTGAAAAAGCACAGGGCCGCCCTCTCGGCGGCCGCTGTCAAGGCTGGATGAGGCCGCGGCGGATCGCGTAACGCACCAGGCTCGCCGTCTCGTGGAGGTCGAGCTTCCGCATCAGCCGCGCCCGGTGCGACTCCGCGGTCTTGGCGCTGATCCCCAGGCGGCTCGCCACGTCCTTGGTGGACCGGCCCTCGCCCACCATCTGCAGGACCTGCCGCTCCCGCGGGGTCAGCGGATCGACCGGGAGCTCGGATTTGCAGAGGAATGCCTCCACGACCGCGCGGGAGATCTCGGGGCTCAGGTAGATCCCGCCCCGCCCGACCTCGTGGACGGCATGCACCAGGTCGTCCCCGGTCTGGCTCTTCAGCACGTAGCCCTTCACTCCGGCGCGGAGCGCCTCGCTGACGTACTGGACCTCGTCGTGCCGGGTGACCAGCACGACCTTGGTGGCCGGCGAGGCGGCCTGGATCTCGCGCGCCACGTCGAGCCCGTTGAGGAGCGGCATCCCGATGTCCAGGATGGCCACGTCCGGGCGGGCAGCCGTCACGAGCAGCAAGGCTTCCTGCCCATCGCGCGCCTCGCCGGTTACCTCGAAGCCAGCCCTTTCCAGCAGCGCCCGGACGCCTTGGCGGACGAGCGCATGGTTGTCAGCAAGGACGATGCGCATTCTCACTCCTCGAGAGGGACGAGGGCGGCGAGCTCGGTACCCAGGCCCGGCACGGAGTCGATCAGCAGCGATCCGCCGACGGCCTTCAGACGTTCGCGGATTCCGAGCAGACCCAGCCCGCCTTCTTCCCTCCTGGAGAGCAGCGAGCCGACGTCGAATCCGGCGCCGTCGTCGCGGACGGCGCAGCGCAGGCGTCCTTTTCCCTCGAGCGTGAGCCGGACCGTCGCGGTCCTTGCGCGTGCATGTCTGACCACGTTGGCGAGAGCCTCCTGCACGACCCGGTACAGGGCCATCTCGACGTTCCCCGGCGGCCGGCGCGGCAGCGTGCTCTCGATCCGGATCCGCAGGCCGGTCCGCCTGGAGAGCCCGTCGGCCAGGGCCCGCAGCGCGGGAACCAGTCCGAGATCGTCGAGCACCAGCGGCCGCAGCTCGTGCGAGATCCGGCGCAGCTCGCTCTCGGCGCGGTCGAGGGTCGCGCCCACCTCGCGCAGGCGGTCGCGCACCGCCGGCGGCAAGTCGTCGCCGACCGCCGACATGGCCAGCCGCGCGGCGTCGAACAGCTGCCCGGCCTCGTCGTGCACCGAATGCGCTATCCGCTGGATCTCCCGTTCCAGCGTTTCGTTCATGTGCCGCAGGGCGCTGGTGGCTTCGCGGAAGCCGCGCTGCGCTATCTCGTAGGGCGCAACGGCCTCCGCGAAGAATTCTCCCGCTCGCACGATCTCCTCCGGCAGGGCCAGCGTGGGATTGCGCAGCGCAATCATCGCCAGCGCTTCGTGGTGGATGGCAACCAGGTCGTGGAGGCGCAGGCCCTGGGTGAAACCCTGCCGTCCGATCTCGCCGGCCCGCCGCAGCGCGCCCTCGCTCGCCTCGGCGAGGCTGGCCCGCAGCGCTTCCGTGTAGAGCGGCGCCAGATCGCGGCGAGCGGGCGAATCGGTAACCGTAGATACCCATACGTCCGGCGCCACGACTTCATTCATCGATCGCCCTTTTGGGCCTTTGACGAGCCCCGCAACCCGTCGACTACTAACCGCTGTTTCGGTATTGTACGGACGCCCAACTGTCCTTGGAAGTCCCGCGAGGTGGTCTGTCCTACGTCTCGGAGCGGCAAGGGGCGATGGCGGCCGCTCGGGGGCTCGCTCGTTAAAAATACAGGCCTGATAAAAAAAATTGCAAAACGGCAGAACTGTACATCGTTAGCCTTGCTGACCGCGCAGCCACGCGGCGACGGCCTCGGTCCGGCTGCGCAGGCCGTGCTCGCGCAGCAGCCGGTCCACGTGCGTGCGCACCGTGCGATGCGCGAGCCCCAGACGCTCCGCGACTTCCTTGTCGGACAGCCCGGACGCGATCAGCGCGAGCACCTGCGACTGCCGCGGCGTCAGGCGCAACCGGCTCACCGAAGCTTCCAGCCGCCGGTAGGCTCCCGACGCGTGCGACGCGAGCTCGCCGATCACGTCGCCTTGCCGGGAGAAGGCGTCGGGGCGGAACGACCCGAGATAGGTCAATCCGACGACCCGTCCCTCGGTGGCGAGCGGAACGTAGATGGCGGATCGCAGCGGCGCCGGCACCGGGACGCGCAGCTCCTCGCCTTCCCGCTGCACCCGGCCGGAGACGATCGAGAAGAGCGCGAGCGCGTTCTCGCGCACCGCCTCCAGCATCGACGCGGGGCACTCGGAGGTCGCGTGGACGTCGACCAGCGGCTCACCGCTGGGGCGGGCGATCACGGCCGCACCGACGTCGAACTCGACGGTCCGCTCCAGCGCGCGAGGCAGCATCCCGGTCAGGTGCGCATAGGACCTGGGTTCGGCAGCCAGCCCTCCCGCCGGCCGGGCGGCGTCACCGGCCTCGGCGGCGCCCTCCGCGGGCGCAGGGAGCGGCGCGACCTGCTCCAGGAGAGCGCGAATCGCCCCGGCGAACCCGTCCGGGCCGACGGTGACGGGCAGGACCACCGCGGGGTCGTGCTGGAAGTCGGCGAGCAGCTTCGGGACCTCGGACTCCGGCGCGGCGATCACCGCAGGAAGGCCGGGAAACATCTCGCGCACGCGGCTCACGGCCTCGCCCGCAGCGCGGCCGGCGGCGAACAGGACGGCGGGGTCGTTCCCGGTGGCGGCGTCGGTCGCCTCCCGCGGGCTGGACACGGCAACGAAGCGCGAGGACGCCCCCAGGCGCTGGCGCAGACCGCTGGCGACCAGCGGATCGTCGGTGATCGCCAGGATCGTCGGGAGCACGGGGGCCTCGCCGGCGGGAACCGCCCGCGGGCCGGCTGCCAGCGCATCCGACGCCTGCGCCAGCTCGTCGAGAGCGGCGAGGAAACGCCGGACCGCCGATTTCGCCGTCCCCTCGGCTGGCGTCGTGCCGCTTGCCTCCCAGCTTTGCAGGACGCGGTCGACCTGCGCCCGGACCAGGGACGCCAAGGGCGATTCGGCGATGCGGCTGCCCGTCGCTTCCATCAGCACCACACTATAGCCATCCGCCTGGTTTGCCTGGAGGAGGCACTTGGAGCCTACCGAAGAGCTGGAGTCTACCGCACCCTTTCGCGGCGTGCGCGGGCCTGTCGCATACCGCGATCTGGAGCGGATCGCCCGGGCGCTGGAAGCCGCGTCCGAAGGGGACTTTCGCGCCCGCGCCCAGGTCGAGGACGATGGCGCGCTGGGCCGCATCGCTTCCGCCGCGAATCGCTTGATCGCGCTCAACGGCGGCCTCGCGCGGGAGATGACGCGCGTTGCCCGGCGGATCGGGGTGGACGGGGTACTGCAGGAGCGCGCTTCGCCGGCGGCCCTGCCGGGGAGCTACGGCGACGTCCTCTCGTCCCT
>DATFUN010000117.1:0-8893 GCA_035260805.1 Myxococcales bacterium
CTGCGGACTTGGTATTCGCCACTTCCGGTGCTCCGATCTGCTCGTAAAGAGGGCGGTCGGATAGCACCGCGGGTGGGGAGTGTCAATCGCGACCGCGCTTCCCATGCGGGTGTGACCGTCCACACGTTGTCCACCCGTTGGAAATCCGCGATTCCTGGGCATC
Organism: Myxococcales bacterium; assembly: GCA_035260805.1. Classification (GTDB taxonomy): domain Bacteria; phylum Myxococcota; class Myxococcia; order Myxococcales; family 40CM-4-68-19; genus VBKO01. Next base: position 164 of record DATFUN010000117.1, read on the forward strand.
TGGGGGGATCGCGGCCCGATCCCGGTGCCGGTGCGCGTTCCCGGCAAGGGCGCGGAACCTTGGGACTTCTCGGGCGGCGGCCGCTGGGATTCCGAGGGTGTGCACGACGCGCTCACGACCATGTGAAAATTTACATGCGGCCGCAATCCACAGCCGGTCCACAGGGCGGTCCTCGGCTGTGAAAACAGGGGTCGATGTGCGTCATCCCGGGCTTTTTTCCAGCCGCTTGGCCTCGTCCCAGAGCCCGTCCATCTCGGCCAGCGTCGCCTCGCGCGGCGAGCGGCCCTGCGCCTGCAGCCGCTCCTCGACGTGGTGGAAGCGCGACTCGAACCGGCGCACCGCGCCACGCAGCGCCTCCTCGGGGTGCACCTGGAGGTGACGGCCCAGGTTCGCGAGGGCGAAGAGCAGATCGCCCAGCTCCTGCTCCACCCGCCCGTGCAGATCGTGCGCCGCGGCGGAGCCTGCCTGTGCCGCGCGGCGCTCCGCGATGGCCCCCTCGAGCTCGCCCAGCTCTTCCCGCACCTTCGCCAGCACACCCTCGAGGTCCGGCCAATCGAACCCCACCGCCGCGGCCTTCTCGGTGATGCGCTCGCCCCGGACCAGGGCGGGCAGGCCCGCCGGCACGCCGCCGATCGCGCTGCGCGGGGCGTCTCCTTTCGCCTTCCGCTCGTCCGCCTTGATGCGCTCCCAGTTCTTGACCACTTCGCGGGACCCGGAAACGCTCACGTCCCCGAACACGTGCGGGTGCCGGCGGGTGAGCTTGTCGGAGATGCTGTCGCACACCTGGGCGAAGTCGAACTTGCCTTCTTCGCGGGCGATGCGCGCCTGGAACACCACCTGGAAGAGCAGATCGCCCAGCTCCTCCCGGTGGTGCTGCGCGTCTCCCGCTTCGATCGCTTCGATCAGCTCGTGCGCCTCCTCCAGGAGGTAGGGCGTCAGCGTGCGCAAGTCCTGCTCGCGATCCCAGGGGCAGCCGCCGGGATCGCGCAGCTTGTCCATGATGCGCAGCAGGCGATCGATCGCGGCCTGCGCCGGGGTGGGATTCTCCATGGCGGGCGGTGTACCACACGGCCCCATCCGCGAAAGCCGATTCCTTGCTGGGCCTTCGAGCCGGCCGCTAGGATGAACGCGTGGTCCCCTCGACGACGACGCGGCGCGCGGTCGCGATCGCGGCGCTGCTCGCCTGCGCCGGGGTGGGCGCCGCCCTGCGCGCCGAGGAGGTCGAGGCAGCCCCGCCGGTCCTCGCGCCTCCAGCGCCGCCTCCGCCAGGCCAGGTGGCCATCCTGCCCGCGGAGAAGAGCGCCGATCTGATGGCGCACTGGGCGCAGCGCCGCGAATACCTGCGCGAGCGCGACCAGCGCCGTGCCGAGGACGAGGAGCAGCGAGTCCGGCAGCTGAAGGACGAGCTGGCGCTGGAGAACCTCTTCGGCGTCGCCGCCGCCCTGGTCCGCGAGAGCCACGCCACGCTTGCCGCCGAATCGCCCGCGCTGGCCCGGAAGGCCTGCAAGCTCGCCGCCGAGCTGGCTCCCGCGCTGTCCGCGGCCCACACCTGCGTGGCGCGCGCGACGCTGGCGGAAGACGCTTTCGCCGTCCGCTTTGCGCTCGCCTCGACGGCGGCGGCCGTCCGCGCGGCGCTCGCCGACCCCCGCAGCGCGCGCGCCATGGCCGCGAATGCCGGGGGGCTCGCGGTCACCGGCCTCCTCGCGGCTGCGCTGGCCTTCGTGCTGCTGCTCTTCGTCCGGTACGCGCAGCTCTACGTCCACGACGTGCATCACCTGTTCCCCGCCGGTGCGCGCCGCTGGCAGACCAACCTGCTCGCCGCGGCGCTGATCCTCTCCCCGCTCCTGCTCCAGGCCGGGTTCGTCCCTCTCCTCTTCACCCTCCTGTTCGCCGTGGCGCTCTACGCGACCGCTGCCGAGGTCGCTCTCGGCTGCACGGCGCTGGTGCTCCTCGCCGCGCTGCCGTTCGCGTCGCAGGGGCTGGCCAGCGTGGCCGCCTTCGGCGGTCCGGCCGCGGACGTGTGGATGCTGGAGCACGGCGAAGGCACGCCGCGCGAGCTGCGGCGCCTCCAAGAAAGGCTCCGCGGCGACAAGCCGGAGCTGGCGGTCGCCTTCGCCCTGGCCCACAAGGCCAAGCGCGAGGGCGAGCTCGCCCTCGCGGAGCAGCTCTACCGGAAGGCGCTGGACGCAGGGCAGGGCGCCTCGTACCAGGCGCTGGCGGCCGCGCACAACAACCTCGGCAACGTGTACCTGCTCCAGGGCGACGCCCAGCGCGCGGTGCCGCAATACCAGAAGGCGATGGACCTGCAGGACAGCCTCGCCGCGCCCCACTTCAACCTCAGCCGGGCCTGGGCGCTGGGCGGAGTCGATTCGCTGGAGAAGGTGCAGGCCGAGCAGGCGCGCGCGCTCGAGCTGGACCGCGCCGGCATCGACGCCTTCACGGGCGGTCAGCTTGCGGTGAACCGCAGGTCGAACAAGTTCCTGCTCGACGTCCCGCTCGACGAGTCGATGCTGGAACCCCTGCGCGAGGCCGAGGCGAAAGTGGCTGCTCCGGTCGACGACGAGGTGCGCGCGCTGATCGCCGGACCGCTGCCGGCGGGCGCGGCGACGGCGCTGCCCCTGCTGGCGGCGGTCGGATTCGTGGGGCTGCACGCGCTTCGCAGGCGCCTCCGCCCCAGCGGCCGGTGCGAACGCTGCGGGCGCGAGGTGTGCAAGCGCTGCGACGCGGACGCGCGCCCTTCCGAGGCCCTCTGCGCCCAGTGCGTGAACGTCTTCGTCCGCCGCACGGGCGTGGATCCCACCGAGCGGGTCCGCAAGGAGATCGCCGTCCAGGCCTACCAGCGACGCCGCACCATCCTGGCCCGGCTCTTGAATCTGCTGTCCGGCGCCGGGCACGTCTTCCTCGGCTACCCGGTTTCCGGGGTCGCTTTCCTGCTGCTCACCGGCCTGCTCGCTTCCAGCGTGTTCTTCTGGCACGGCCTCCTGCACGACCCCATCGCCGTGCGGGCCAACACCTCGCTGCTCCGCGTCGGCGCGACGGTGGCGTGCTTCGTGCTGATCTGGGCGATCTGCCTGCGCGACCTGGCCGCCAAGCAGCGGGCGGAGGGGGGCTAGATGGCCCTCTCCGGAACGCTGAAGGACTTCGGCATCGCCGACATCCTGCAGCTCATCGGGCACCAGACGAAGACCGGCACGCTGGTGCTCAAGAGCGGCAACGACGAGGTGGACGTCCTCTTCGTCGACGGCACGGTCGTCTTCGCCACCCAGAAGGCGCGCAACAAAGCGGACCTGCTCGGTTCGCTCCTCCTGCGCGCCGAGCTGATCACCGAGGAGAAGCTGCAGGAAGCCTTGACCGAGCAGCAGCGCAGCTTGAAGCGCCTGGGCGACGTTTTGGTGCATCAGAATTACGTGGAACCGGAGAGGCTCTCCCAGGTCATGCGCCTGCAGACCACGGAGACGCTCTACAAGCTGTTCCGCTGGAAGACCGGCACCTACGAGTTCACCCAGGAGGACGTCGATGCCGGCAAGAGCGGCTTCGAGCCGATCCGGGCCGAGTCGATCCTCCTGGAGGGGTTCCGCCGGATGGACGAGTGGCCGGCGGTCCGCAAGAAGATCCCCTGGAACGACGCCACTTTCGAGCGGATGAAGGGCCTGGAGAGCCCACCCGAGGGCGACGGCGGCGGCGGCACGCCGGCCGAGCACCACCGGCTGGTCTACCGCCTTGCCGTAGAGGGCCGGACCGCGGACAAGGTCGCCGACGTGTCGCTCCTGGGCGAGTTCGAGGCGCTCAAGGCGCTGGTCGAGCTGCAGGAATGGGGGTACCTCAAGGTCCTGCCGCCGGGGCGCGGGTCGCGGGCGGCGGTCAAAGGGCTCGCGGAGAGCGGGCGGCGGCTGGCGAGGAGCGGGGCGCTGCTCCGCCTGGCGTTCTCGGGCATCTTCTTCGCGGCGACCCTCTTCCTGGTGCACCTGGTGGCGCCCGCCTTGGGCGCGACGCGCACCGAGAACCCCGCCCGGCGCGGGGCAGTGGCGCGGCTTCTGGCGCGCGGCCAGCTGCTCCGCCTCGAGAGCGCGCTGGAGCTGTACCGGCTGGAGCACGGCGAGTACCCGCGGGAGCTGCGCCAGCTGGTCGAGGGGCGAGTGGTGCCGGAGGAGGACCTGCGCTATCCGTTCGGCGAGCCTTATTTTTACCGGCGGACGCAGCACGGGTTTGTCTTGCTTCCACCGCTCGATTAAAAAGAGAGGCTGATGGCAGAACCTTCCGCTCGCCTGGAGCTGATCGACAACGACGGAGCAAGGGCCCTGGCGGGGGGCCGCAGCGAGAACCTGAGGCTGGTGGAGAAGCGCCTCGGGGTCCACATCGGACAGCGCGGGAACGTGTTCCTCCTCTCGGGCGAGCCCGACCGCGTGCAGCTCGCCGAGCGCCTGCTCGCGCAGCTCAACACCTTGATAGAGAAGAAATATCCGCTGGGGCTCGAGGACGTGGAGCAGGCGTGCAAGGTGCTGCTCAACGATCCGGGCGCCGATCTCCGCGACATCTTCCTGGACACCGTCTACGTCACCAGCCGCAACCGGCCGGTCACCCCCAAGGGATTCGCGCAGAAGGCGTACATCGACGCCATCCGCCGCTACGACATCGTCTTCGGCATCGGGCCCGCCGGCACCGGCAAGACCTACCTGGCGATGGCCATGGCGGTCGCGGCGCTGGTCGAGCGGCGCGTGAAGCGGATCGTCCTCTGCAGGCCGGCGGTGGAGGCCGGCGAGAAGCTGGGCTTCTTGCCCGGCGATCTGGCCGAGAAGGTGAGCCCGTACCTGCGGCCGCTCTACGACGCCCTGCACGACCTGATGGACATGGACCGCGCGCAGGACCTGCTCGAGCGCGGCACGGTGGAGGTCGCGCCGCTCGCGTTCATGCGCGGCCGGACGTTGAACGATTCCTTCGTCATCCTGGACGAGGCGCAGAACACGACCACCGAGCAGATGAAGATGTTCCTCACCCGGCTCGGCTTCGGATCCAAGGCGGTGGTGACCGGAGACGCGACGCAGATCGACCTGCCCGCGGGCAAGCCCTCGGGGATGAACGAAGCGCGCGAGATCCTCCGGGACGTCGAAGGCATCCGGTTCGTCGAGTTCAGCGATAGGGACGTGGTGCGGCACCCGCTGGTGCAGGAAGTGGTGCGCGCGTACGAGGCGGCCGCGAAGAAGTGAGGGCTTTCGGCGCGCGGCTTGCGGCCCGATCGCACGGGAGAGGTCATGCTGGCATTGATCGTCGCGGGGGCGGTGGCGGCGAATGCGTCGGGCATCCGGTTCATCGAGGACGACTACCCGGCGGCGCTGGCCCAGGCGCGCAAGGAGCAGAAGCCGGTCCTGGTCGACACCTGGGCCTCCTGGTGCCACACCTGCCTGTCGATGCAGCGGTTCGTGTTTCCCGACCCGGGTCTGCGGCCGGTCAAGGACGCCGTGGTGTGGCTCTCGATCGACGGTGAAAATCCCAAGAACAACGCGTTCCTCGATCGGTTCCCGCTGGATGCCTGGCCGACCTTCCTGGTGATCGAGCCGCGCGGCGAGCGCGTCGTGGGCCGGTGGATCGGCGCGGCGAGCGTGAACGACTTCCGCGGCTTCGTGCAGGAGGGCGCGCGCGCGGCGGGCAAGGAGAAGCCCGACGCTGCGACGGCGGAGCTGCACAAGGGCTTCGAGGCCCGCGCCCGGGGCGACTTCGCCGCCGCGGCGTCCGCCTACCGCAAGGCGCTCGAGCTGACCAGGAAGGACGATCCCGCCCGGCCCGAGCGGCTCGTGCTCTTGTCGATGGCTCTCTTGCGTTCCAAGGCGCCCGAGGCGGCGCGGGAGTGCGCGCAGCTGGGCCTGCGCGAGATGGACCGCACGGGGGAGACCTCGATCGCCACCGATTTCTTGAGCGCGGTCGGCGGGTGCGGGGAACGGCTGCCGTCGGCCGACCCGCTGGCCACCGAGCTGCGCGCGAAGAGCATCGCGCGCCTGCAACGGCTGATCGGCGGCGCGGACGTGCCGCTCTCGGTCGACGATCGCAGCGACGCGCAGGCGAATCTGATGGAGCTGCTCGACCTCTCGGGCCGGCACGAAGAGGCCGTGCAGGTGGCGCGGGCGCGGGCGAAGCTCCTCGAGGAAGCGGCGGCGGGCGCCCCCGACGCGACGATGGCCTCCACTTTCGACGCCCACCGCACCGACACCTACCTCTACCTGAAGGAGCCGCAGAAGGCGGAGGAGCTCCTGGCCGGGCGCGAGAAGGAGATGCCCGGCGACTACAATCCGCCGGCGCGGCTCGCGCGCGTGCTGCTCGAGCAGAAGAAGCTGGCCGACGCGGAGGCGGCCGTCGACCGCGCCCTCTCGAAGATGACGCGCGGACAGCGGCGCATCGGCGTCCTGGGGCTCAAGGCGCGCATCCTGGAGAAGGAGGGGAAGCCTACCGCCGCCGTGGTGCAGGAGCAGCTCGAGGTCGTGCGCGAGCTGCCGCGGACCCAGCGCAGCCCCGAGCTGGAAGCGCAACTCCAGAAGAAGCTTGCCGAGGCGCAGAAGCGCTGAAGCTGCTAGTATCGCCGTCCCGTGAGCACCCCCACCGAGGGCGTCTGGCGCCGCTTGATGCGACGGCGGCGTTTCCGCGCGGTGCTGCAGCTCGCGGTCCTTTCGGCGGTCGCCGCGAGCGCCAGCTTCCTGCTCACGCCTTCGGGCGTGACGCCTGCCATCCCGGGCGACGATTCGCTCGGGCAGATGGCCCCCGCGACCATCCGCTCCCCGCGCGACTTCGACGTGCGCGACAGCGACGCCACCGCGCAGAAGCGCGAGGAGGCGGCCCGCTCGGTCTGGGCCGTCTACGACTTCGACCTGACCGCGGGCGACGTCCTGCGCCAGCGGATCGCCTCCGCCTTCGCGCAGGGCCGCGCCGCGATCGAGCAGTGGAAGCGCCAGAACCCCTCGAGCGCGGCCCGCCTCGCGGAGCGCGGCAAGCGGCGCTCCCCGGAGAGGGACGAGCTGGTGGCGAGCTTGCTCACCCAGCGGGACGAGTTCTGGAAGGCGCTGCAGGCGGTGATGGACGAGGAGGACTATCTCGAGCTGGCGCGCGCGGGCTTCGATCCGGCGGTGGAGCGGGCCGCCGATCCGCTCATCGAAGCCGCGAACCGCGGCTACGCGGTCGCCGAGCGCGAGCTCCTGGCCGCCGACCGCGAGCGCGGGATCGTGGTGCGCTCGCTGCCGGGCGATCCGCGCGCACTTTCGCCGGGGGCGGGGCCCTCCGGCACGGTCCCGCCCGAGCGGCAGATGGGGCGCGACGAGATCGACCGCGTCCGCGATCTCGCCCAGGTGCGGGCGGACATCGACCGGACCGCGCTGGAGAAGCTGGCCTACCTCTCGCCATCTTTACGGCACGCCGTCGCGCAGGCCGTGCGCCGGGCCACCCGGCCCAACCTTGGCTACGACGACGCCGAGACGCGCCGCCGGCAGGACGAGAAGCGCGCAGCGGTGAAGGAAGCGGTGCTGCAGATCCGCCGTGGCGAGCGGATCATCGAGGCGGGCGAGCCGATCGCCAAGACGCACCTGCTCATCTTCCAGGCGATGCGGGCGTCGGGTCGGGCGGCCAGCGATGCGCAAGTTCGCTGGGGCGGGGCGCTCTTCGCCGCGCTGATCTGCTTCGCCCTGTACATCTTCGCGCGGAGGAACGTGCGGCGGTTCCGGCTGCGGACCCGCGACGTGGTGATGCTCGCGGCGGTGCTGGTGCTGCAGCTCATCGTGGTGCGCGGGAGCCTGGTCGGGGCAGAGTCCTTGCGCGACTTGCTCCGGGACTCCCTGCACGGCGTGTACTGGACCTGGGCGGGGGAGGCGCTGCTCGCCGCCGTCCCGTACGCCGCCGGCTCGATGCTGGTGAGGTTCCTCCTGACCAGCGAAGCCGCGCTGGTGTGGACGGCGGGATTCGCTCCCCTCTGCGGCGTCATGGTGGGCAGCGGGCTGCAGCCGGCGGTGCTCGCGCTCGTCTCCGGGGTGGTCGCCGCCGACCGCGTGGCGCACGCCCGCACCCGCGGCGCCGTCTTCCGGGCGGGGCTGTGGGCGTCGGCCGCGTCGGTGTGCGTGCTGGCTTCCTTCGCGCTTTTCCAGGGGCGCCTGTGGACGATGGAGACCGCCGCTGCGCTGGCGGGTGCGGTGCTGGGTGGCGCGCTGCTGGTGCCGCTCCTGGTCCTCCTCGCCGCGCCGGCGTTCGAATGGATGTTCGGCTACGTGACCGACATCCAGCTCAGGGAGCTGGCGAACTTCAACCACCCGCTGCTCAAGGACCTGATCGTCCAGGCGCCGGGCACCTATCACCACGGCATCGTGATCGGGACCATGGTCGATGCGGCGGCCAGGCAGGTCGGCGCCAATCCGCTGCTCGCGCGAGTGGGCGCGTACTACCACGACATCGGCAAGGGGAAGAACCCGCTCTTCTTCGGGGAGAACCAGAAGGGCGACAACCGGCACGAGGCGATCGAGCCGCAGATGAGCGCCAGGCTGATCCGCCGTCACGTGACCGACGGGGTGGATCTCGCGCGCAAGGCCAAGCTGCCGCGCGCGGTGATCGACTTCATCGTGCAGCACCACGGCACCCGCCTGATCGGCTACTTCTTCCACAAGGCCAGGGAGGAGGCGGAGCGCAGGGGCGAGCCTCCACCGCCCGACGCCGAGTTCCGCTATCCCGGGCCGAAGCCGCAGTCGCGCGAAGCGGCGCTGGTGA
>DATFUN010000118.1:0-3718 GCA_035260805.1 Myxococcales bacterium
GTCTCTTCCACACCACGGAGCAGACCGGAGACGTCTTCGATCCGATGTCGGACACGCCGACTTGCCCGTGCGCCACCTGCGCCCCGACGAGCCAGCAGGCGAGTTGCCTGTCGAAGAACCCGTCCGCCAACCCGCCCACCCTGATCAGGAACGAGGCGTGCCTGCGGCCCACCGGGACGCCGGTGTGCGGAGGCGGCGACAATCTCATGTTCTGGCTCCTGCCGGGCTCGTTCAACCCGAACCCGAGCTCCATCCTGAGCGCGCATCAGGGCCAGGTGATCCGCTCCAACCTCGTGGTCCGGTGAGGAGGCCCGCATGACGCCCATCCTGCTCGCGTCGCTCCTCTGCGCACTGCCTCCCGCGCGCGGCGCGTCGCCGCCCGCGGTCCAGGCCCCGCAGCAGCCGCTCGACGACGGCGAGATCCGCGAACGTATCGATACCTTCATGCGCACCATCGATACGCGCATCTCGCCGGACCAGTGGCGCGCGCTGGGTACGCACGGCGCCGCGATCCTGGAAGGGATGGCGCAGGATCGGACGCTCTTGCCCACCCGGCGCGCGAAGGCGATCGTCGGCCTGGCCGCCATCGGGGCGTCCACCTCGAGCAGCGTGCTGCTGTCGCTCGCGCAGTCTCCGGACGAGCCGCTCAACGTGCGGCTCACCTCCGTGCTCGGCGCGCCGGGAGTAGTGCCGGCCGCGGAGCTCCCGGCGACCCTCAAGCCTTTGCTGGAGACCGCCAACGACGAGCGCGTGCGCGCCGCGGCGGCCGACGTCCTCAGCCGGCACGGCGGCTGCGGCCTGGTGCGCGCGCAGGCCAGCCGGGAACGCGATCCGCTGCCGATGCAGCGCGCCCTGCAGGACTGCGGCGCCAAATGACGTGATCCCCGAGACGCTCCGAGACGCAGTTCGCGACGCCGCCCGCGATGGCGGCGTCGCCGCATTCGACGCCGACGGGACGCTCTGGCGCGAGGACGTGGGCGAGGCGTTCCTGCGCCACCTGGTCACGCTCGGCTGGGTGCGTTTGCAGGGAGGAAGCAACCCGTACGCCGAGTACGAGCGGGCGGTCGAGCGCGACAAGCGCATCGGGTACATGTACGCCGCCCAGCTGCAGGCGGGCCTGCTCGAGGCTGAGGTGGCGGCGGAGGCGGATCGATTCGCGCGCTCCTGGGTGCCGCCGCGCCTCGTGCGCGCGGCGCAGGAGCTGCGAGCGGCGTGCACGGCCGCCGGGCTCTTGCCCGTCGTCGTCTCGGCGAGCCCGCTCCCCATCGTCCGCGCGGCGGCGCCGCTGGCCGGCTTCACCGAGGCCACGGGGATCGAGGTGCGCATCCGGGACGGGCGCTTCACCGACCAGGTGCTGGAGCCCGTCACCTACGCCGAGGGCAAGGTCCAAGCCACCGCCCGGTTCGGCCCACTGGTGGTGGCCTGCGGCGACTCCCTGACCGGGGACCTGGCCCTCCTCTCCGCCGCCCGCATCCCCGTCGTAGTCGCCCCCTCCTCCGGCAGTCCCCTGGCCACCGAAGCCCTCCACCGCGACTGGTGCGTTCTCAGTCAGGACTAAACGATGACCGCGGAGGCGCGGAGGCCGCGGAGGATTGGTTGGCCTGGTTCATTCGGACACGACTCCAGAGCCCGGCGCCAACCAAAACGAATCTCCGCGCACTCCGCGCCTCCGCGGTGATCCTTTGGTCCTCAACCGCTTTCGCGGGCGAGGGAGGGGGCGATGGGTTCGGGTTCTTCGTCGCGGGCGGGTTCGACGCGGGTGACCTGGAGAGGGGTCGGGGTGAGGCCGAGGCGGCCGGCCGCGTCGACCGCGGTGGCGGAAGGGAAGCGGAGGATGAATTCGCTGCCCTCGCCCAGGCGGCTCTGCACCTCGATGCTGCCGCCGTGCGCCTTGACGATGCGCTGAGAGATGGCCAGCCCCAGGCCGGTCCCCTTCGACTTGGTCGTGTAGAAGGGAATGAAGATGCGGTCCTTCGCCTCTTCCGGGATGCCGGCACCCGTGTCGGCGAATCGCACCTCGACCTGGTCCGCCGCGTAGCGCGGCGAGGCGTCGGAGAGGCCCAGCTCCAGCGGCTGCCGGGGCCTGCGCGTCCGCACCGCGAGCCGGCCTCCGTCGGGCATCGCCTGCACGGCGTTGAGCGCCAGGTTGATGAACACCTGCTTCAGCTGCTCCGCGTCTCCGAGGATGCGCGGCACCTCCGCCTCCAGCGACAGCTCCAGGCGCACGTTGGGCGGCAGCGATCCTTCGATGAGCTTCACCGTGCGCGAGAGCACCTCGTTGAGATCGGTGGGGGTCAGCTTCTCGGTCGCGCCGGGGCTCATCGGGCGCGAGTAGTCGAGGAACTGCGCCACCACGCCGTCGAGGCGGTTCACCTCCTCGACGATGATCTGCAGGATCTCGGCGTCGCCCTCCCGCAGCGCCGCGGGATCCAGGTACTGGGCCGCTCCTTTGATGGCGCCCAGCGGATTGCGGATCTCGTGGGCGAGGCCCGCCGCCATCTCGCCGAGCGCCGCGAGTCGGTCGCGCTCCTTCATCCGCTCGTAGAGCCGGCTGTTCTCGATGGTGATGGCGGCCTGCTCGCCCACCTGCAGCATGGCGGCCAGCTCGTCCGAGGCGAACGCCTCCGGCACGCGGTCGTCGAGCAGGCAGAGGAACCCGACCACCCTTTGTCCGGCGACGAGCGAGATGGTCACCCCGGCCCGCATCGCGGCCATCGCCGCTCCCAGCTCGGACAGGCGGGAGCGCTCCTCGGCGAGCGCTTCGGCTCGCGGGTCGCGCTCCGCCGGCGTACGTCCCTCCTCCTCGTCGGGGAGGAGCTGCCGCAGCTCGGCCAACCTGCGCTCGACCAGCTCCACCAGCTGGGCTTTCTGGCCGGCCTGGGCGCTCTGCACGAGCGATCGCGCGGTGGCCGCGTCGATGTAGGGGGCCGGGGCCGGGCCGCGGTGGTCCAGGCGGCGGTAGCCCAGGCCGTCGTCGCTGAGCAGGTAGAGCGAGGCGTGCGTCACCCTGCGGGTCTCGTAGATCCCGTCCAGCACCACCTGGCCGAGCTGCCGCACGTCGACCACGCTCGCCATCCGCGTGCGCAGCGTCTGCAGCGCCTGCACCAGCTGGAAGCGCTCGGCGAAGAACAGCGCCAGCACGCGCTCCTCGACCTTCGCCTTGAGCGGCTCGAAGAGGATGAGGATCACGAACGAGGCGACCAGCGTGTTGAAGAGGAAGAGCCCGGTGCTCTGCCCGCCGGTCCACCGCACCAAAAGGCCGTAGATGGCCGCGAGGACGACGCCCACGCTGGCCAGCACGACGATCTTGCCGAGCAGCTCGTTCAGATCGAGCAGGCGGTGCCGCTGGATGGTCTGCGAGAGGAAGTACAGATAGATGGTCAGGGCGACGTTCGCGAACGGCGGCGGCGGCCACCCGGCGAGCCGGATGAGCAGCTCGCCGAAGGTGAGGCCGACGCAGAGCGCGGCGCCGACCCAGAGATAGAACAGGCGCGCCCGTTCGGTGCGGCTCGCCGCCCGGCGCATGCGCGCGTAGAGGAGCGAAACCGCCGCGGTGAGCTGCAGGAAGACCGCGCTGGCGATGGTGATCCGCACCCAGGGATGCAGCGCGATGGGGGAGACGGCCAGCGCCAGGGTGACCACTCCCGAGGCGGTGCCCAGGCGCCGCAGGCCGAGCGCCCGGCCCGCGTCGCCCTGGAACTCGACCAGGAAACCGAGG
>DATFUN010000119.1:0-3935 GCA_035260805.1 Myxococcales bacterium
CCGCCGCACCGGGATCGCGCGCGCGCTGCTCGCTCGCGTCCGTGACGAGGCGCGCCGGAAAGGCGTCCGCTCCATCGAGCTCGAAGTAGTCCCTACGCAATCGGCGGCCTTCGCCCTGTATCGCGGACTCGGTTTCGAAGACGTGCATCGGCAGCGGATGTCGCTGGCCCTGTGACAGGCGTGGAAATTCGTTACGTCGCTGTCCATTCCGGCGTGCGCCGATCGTCATCTCCACGAGGTGGTGCCATGTCGAAGGATGCCAGCGTGGACGAAGCCCTCTTGCACAAAGCGCGCCGCGGCGATCCGGCGGCATTCGTGGAGTTCGCGACGCGCTGGTGGACTCCGATCTACCGCATTGCCTGGAACATGCTGGCGAGCGCATCCGAAGCAGCGGAGGCGACCGAGCAGACCCTCACGCTCGTCGTCCGCTTCCCCGAGTCGATCGGCTACGAAACTCCCCTCGGGATTTCGCTGTGCGGCGCGGCGCTCGACGTCACTTTCTTGCGCTGCCCGCAAGGCCGGCGTGACGCAGTCGAATCGCTCGACGCCTTCCTGCCTCGATTCGACGCCCGCGGCTGCCTGGCCCCGCAGGGCGAGGACTGGTCGGACCGGGTCGATGGCGGGTTCCAGCGACCCGAGCTGGCGGAAACGATTCGCGGGATGCTCCAGCAGCTCCCCACCCTGGATCGGGCCGCCTTCATCCTCCGTGAGATCGAGCAGTTCTCGCTCCAGGAAGCGGTGGCCATCCTCCGCATCCCGGCGGAGGACGTCCGCGCGAGCAGCCACCGCGCCGTCCTGCTGATGGCCGGCCAACTCCGGCAGATGCGGCGAAGATCTCCCGGACTGCAAGCGTCCCGCTCCGCATGATCCGAAGGGTCCTCACCCAGGACGAACGGCGCGCCTGACAGACCGCTGTCACAAAGACGTCACAGACGCGTCATACGTACCTGTGCTGATCCTTCGCCTTCGAGCCCCCCGCCCGATGGATCCCGCCCCCTCCCTGAGCAGCAGGATCTCTCCGCCCGAGGCCGGGCTGGGCGATCCGCGGAACTTCATCAACCGCGAGCTTTCCACCGTCGCCTTCCTCGAGCGAGTGCTGGAGGAGGCGGCGGATCCCCAGCTCCCCCTCCTCGAGCGCCTGCGCTTCCTCGCCATTCTGAGCGTCAGCCTCGACGAGTTCTTCATGATCCGGGTGGCGGGGCTCAAGCAGCAGATCTCCGGTCATGTGGAGGAGACCGGGCCGGACGCGATGACGCCGGCCGATCAGCTCAGGGCGGTCGCCCAGAGATGCCACGCCTTGATCGCCCGCCAGGACGAGCTCTTCGTGCAGGAGGTGCTGCCCGGCCTGGAGCGCGCCGGCGTACGCCTGTGGCGAGCAGGGGCCCTCCCGCCCGAGTCGCAGGCGGCCGTCGCCGACTTCTTCCAGCGCAACGTCCTGCCCGTGCTGACTCCGCTGGCGCTCGACCCTGCGCATCCGTTCCCTCACCTGCGCAACAAGTCGCTGAACCTGGCCATCCGCTTTGCGACGCGGCCAGAAGCGCGGTTGCGCTACGGGGTGGTGCCGGTCCCCTCGCTCTTGCCGCGCCTGGTGCCGGTGCCCGGCGGCGCGATGTTGCTGGAGGACGTGATCGCGCGGAACCTCGCGCCTCTCTTCCCCGACATGCCCATCGAGGGCTGCTGGCCCTTCCGCGTGACCAGGAATTGGGACCTCAACATCGACGAGGAAGAAGGGGAGGACCTGCTCGTCACCATCGAGCGGGAGGTGCGCCGCCGGGACCGCGGCAGCGCGGTCCGGCTGCAGATCAATGCGAAGGCGGAGGAGCCGGTCTCGGGATTCCTGGCGCGCGCCCTGAACCTGCCCGATTCCGACGTCTATCATCAGAGCCGCCCGCTGGAGATCTCCGTCCTGCTCAGCGAGCTGATGGCCAGGCCGGAGCTCAAGCATCTCCAGGACGAGCCGTTCACCCCCGTCGTGCCGGCGGCGATCGGCGAAGCAAACGCCACGCTTCTGGAGGCGATCCGCGGCGGCGACGTGCTGCTGCACCATCCCTACGAATCGTTCGAGCCCGTGGTGGCGTTCATCGACTCCGCTGCGAACGATCCGGACGTGCTCGCCATCAAGATGACGCTCTACCGGGCGGGGCAGGGGAGCCCCATCGTCCGAGCGCTGCAGCGGGCGGCCGAGAACGGCAAGCAGGTCACGGCGTTGGTCGAGCTCAAGGCGCGGATGGACGAGGAAGCGAACATCGCCTGGGCTCGCGAGCTGGAGCAAGCCGGCGTGCACGTGGTCTACGGCCTCATCGGATTCAAGACGCACTCCAAGCTCGCGCTCCTGGTGCGTCGGGAGGGCAACTCCATCCGGCGGTACGTGCACCTGGGCACCGGGAACTACAACAGCGGCACTGCGCGGAGCTACTCGGACCTCTCGCTGTTCACGGCCAACGAGGACTTCGCCGCCGACGCGACCGCGCTGTTCAACCTCCTCACCGGTTACTCCAAGCCGGGGCAATGGCGGAAGTTCCTCGTCTCCCCGCTCGGCCTCAAACAGGCCGTGCTGCAGCTCATCGACGACGAGGTCCGCGCCGGCAAGGAGGGGCGGATCGTCGCCAAGATGAACGCGCTGGCCGACCCGGAGGTGATCAAGGCCCTCTACCGGGCGTCCCAGGCCGGGGTGCAGATCGACCTCCTGGTGCGAGGCGTCTGCTGCTTGCGCCCCGGGGTGCCAAAGCTGAGCGAGACCATCCGCGTCACCTCGGTGGTGGACCGGTTCCTCGAGCACGCGCGCATCTGGCATTTCCACGCCCGCGGCGAGAAGAAGGTCTATCTCGCCTCGGGGGACTGGATGCCGCGCAATTTCATCCGCCGCGTGGACCTCGCGTTTCCGGTGCAGTCGCCCGTATTGAAAGAAAGGATCCTCTCCGAGATCCTCGGCACCATGCTGGCGGACAACGTCAAGGCTCGCGTCCTCCGGCCCGACGGAACCTACGAGAGGGTTCGCCCGCGCACTCACGGCACCGGCGATGCTCCGCTGCGAAGCCAGGAGCACTTCATGGCGCTGGCCCGGCGAGCGTCGTTCACCGACGCGTCGCGCTCACCTGCCGTCGAGCCGATGCTGTCGGGGTCCAGCCCGGAGCCGCGCCGGCGTCCACGCCAGCGCTGACCGCGCCCAGATAGAGTTGCCGCGCGGGGCGGCAGGATTCATCCTTCGGCCGTGCCGCGCGCCAGCAACGGTGACCACGTCGTTCACTACCGCACGTGGGGCGATCCGGACGCCGACCCGCTCCTGATGATCATGGGCCTCGGGCTTTCCTGCGGCGCGTGGGATCGCCTTCCCGATCGCCTTGCCACGCGGTTCAGGGTGCTCGCCTTCGACCACCGCGGCACCGGCTTTTCCGGCCGCGCGCAGGGCACCTGCTCGATGGCGCAGCTCGCGGCCGACGCGCTTGCCGTGCTCGACGCGGAGGCCGTCCCCGCCGCCAATGTGTTCGGCATCTCGATGGGTGGAATGGTCGCGCAGGAGCTCGCGCTCACGTGGCCCGGGCGCGTGCGGGCGCTCGCGCTCGGCGCCACCTTCGCCAGCTTCCGCGACAGCGAGAAACCGTCGCTCGAGGCGCTGCTCGATCTGTTGCTGCTCAACTGCGGCGCGCGATTCGCCACCGCGGAGCGGGTGGGCAGGTTGCTGGTCTCGCACCCGTTCCGCCAGCGCGCCCTGGACTGGCTGCGCGGCGACGCCGGCCAGGTGGATTCGCTCTGGGCGGCGCTCGCGCAGCTCGCCGCGGTGGTCCGCCATGGCCCGGGTGAACGGCTCCGCGCGCTGCGGGCGCCGACGCTCGTCCTGTCGGGCGACGCCGACCGCGTCGTCCCGGTCGAGAATGCCAACCGGCTCGCCGCACTGATTCCGGGAGCGCGTCTCAAAGTCCTGCCCGGCGCAGGAC
>DATFUN010000120.1:0-3359 GCA_035260805.1 Myxococcales bacterium
TCATCCGCTCCATGTGTCCGGGTCGGGGTCGCTTGCGGCGCGAGCTCCGCAGCGAAAGGCCTCCCAGGAAGGTCGCCAGGAGGGCGGGCCCACCCAGCGAGGCGAGCACGACCAGCACTTCGCGCCCCGCCGAGCGGACCAGGTCGGGCCGGCGCACTCCAGCCGCCGGGATGAGCGGGCTCTCCGTGCGCGAGGCGATCTGCAGCAGCGCGACGGCCAGGAATACCCAGGTGAGGAGCAGCACGCCGACCAGCACCACGGCCATCCGGCGGCGGATGCGCTCCGGCGAGAAGATCACCGCGACGTCGAGCGCCAGCGAGATGACGATGCAGACCGAGAAGAGCGCGGTCACTCGAGACGCTTCTTGAAGAGCGCGTTGAGCACGCCAGGATTTCCCTTGCCCTTCAAGTCCTTCATCGCCTGACCGACGAAGAACCCGAGCAGGCTCTTCTTGCCCGATTTGTACTTCTCGACTTCCGCCGTGCTGCGCGCGATGACCGCGTCGACCACCGCCTCCAGCGCCGACTCGTCCGACACCTGCGAAAGGCCCTTCTCCTGCACGATCTGCCCCGGCGCCTTTCCCGTGCGGAGCATCTCCGCGAGGACGTCCTTGGCGGCCGTCGACGAAAGCGTGCCCGCGTCCTGCAGCCGGAACACCTCCGCGATCTGAGCCGGCTGGAAGCGCGGCGCGGAGAGGTCGAGCGCGCCTTCGTTGACGAGCCGCGCCACCTCGCCAGTGACCACGTTCGCCGCGCGCCGCGCCGACTCGGGACCGGCTGCCTCGACGATGCGGGCGTGCAGCTCGACCAGCCGCGCGTCCGCGGTGAGCGTCCGCGCGTCGGCGGCGGGGACGTTTGCGGCGACCAGCTCGGCCAGCCGCTCGTGGGGCAGCTTGGGCACCTGCACCTTCGAGGCCCACTCGCGCGAGACGACCAGCGGGGGCAGGTCGGGCTCGGGGAAGTAGCGGTAGTCGTTCGCTTCCTCCTTGGTGCGCATGGGCCGCGTCTCCCCCTTCTCGTTGTCGAAGAGGCGCGTCTCCTGGACCACCTTCTCCCCGCGCTCGTAAGCCGCGACTTGCCGCTCGATCTCGTGCTCGATGGCCTGCCGGACGAAGCGGAAGGAGTTGATGTTCTTCAGCTCCACCCGGGTGCCGAGCTTCTCGGTCCCCTTGCGGCGCACGCTCACGTTCGCGTCGCAGCGAAAGGAGCCCTCCTCCAGGTTGCCGTCGTTCACCCCCAGGTACATGAGCGAGAGCCGCAGCGCCTTGAGGTACTCGCTCGCCTCCTCCGCGCTGCGCAGCACGGGCTCGCCGACGATCTCGATCAGGGGCACGCCGCTGCGGTTCAGGTCCACGTGCGATCCCGCGGCGCCGTGCACGTTCTTGCCCGCGTCCTCCTCGAGGTGGATGCGCGTCAGCGCCACGCTGCGGACGCTCCCGTCGGGCTGCGGCACCGGGACCGCGCCGCCCTTGCAGATGGGCAGCTCGTACTGGGAGATCTGGTAGCCCTTCGGCAGGTCCGGGTAGAAGTAGTTCTTCCGTGCCCAGACGCTCCGCTCCGCGATCCGGCACCCGAACGCCTTGCCCGCCTTGATCGCCATCTCCACCGCGCCGCGGTTGAGCGCCGGCAGCGCGCCCGGCAAGCCCAGGCACACCGGGCAGACCTGCGTGTTGGGCGCCGCGCCGAAGGCGGTCGAGCACGAGCAGAAGATCTTGCTCCTGGTGAGGAGCTGGGCGTGCACTTCGAGGCCGATCACCGGCTCCCAGTCCTGGATGCTCATGGATGCTCCAACAGCGGCGGCAGCCGTTGCGGGAGCAACAGCGCGCGCTCCGCGGCGCGGGCGAGGCGGAGCAACGTCGGCTCCTCGAACGGGCGCCCGACGAGCTGCATCCCGATCGGGAGGCCGCCCTGGGTGAATCCGCTCGGCACCGAGATCCCGGGAAGGCCGGCCAGGTTCACCGGCACGGTGTAGATGTCGTTCAGGTACATGGCGAGCGGATCGTCCACCTTCTCGCCCAGCCGGAACGCCGCCCACGGACTGGTGGGCGAGACCACCGCGTCCACGCCCGCCGCGAAAGCCTGGTCGAAATCGCGCCGGATCAGCGCCCGGACCTTCTGTGCCCGCAGGTAGTACGCGTCGTAGTAGCCCGCCGACAGTGCGTAGGTGCCGAGCAGGATGCGCCGCTTCACCTCGGCGCCAAACCCGGCGGCGCGCGTCTTCTCGTACAGATCGAGCAGCGAGCCGCGCGCCGGCGCGCGCCGGCCGTAGCGGATGCCGTCGTAGCGGGCCAGGTTGGAGGAGGCCTCGGCCGTCGCCACCAGGTAGTAGGTGGCGATCGCGTGGGGCGAGTTGGGGAGCGAGATCGGCCTGACCGTGCAGCCTTCGCTCTCCAGCGCGGCGATGCCCGCGCGCACCGACTTCTCCACGGCCGGATCGAGGCCCTCCCCGAAGTACTCCTTGGGCACGCCGATGGTGAGGCCGCCGACCTTCCTCTCCAGATCTGCGTCGTAGTCCGGCACCGGGCGCAGGCTGGAGGTTTGATCGTTCGGGTCCCGCCCCGCGATGGCGCGCAAGAGGAGCGCTACGCCGCGGACGTCCTGCGCGAACGGCCCCACCTGGTCGAGCGAGGAGGCGAACGCGACCACTCCGTAGCGCGAGACGCGGCCGTAGGTGGGCTTCAAGCCCACGCAGCCGACCAGGGCGGCCGGTTGCCGGATGGAGCCGCCGGTATCGGTCCCCAGCGTTCCGGGTACGAAGCGGGCAGCGACTGCTGCCGCCGATCCTCCGGAGGAGCCCCCCGGTGTGCGCTCGAGGTCCCACGGGTTGCGCGTGGGACCGTACGCGCTGTTCTCGGTGGAGGAGCCCATGGCGAACTCGTCCATGTTCAGCTTCCCCACCAGCACCGCGCCTGCCTCGCGCAGCTTGCGGACCACCGTCGCGTCGTAGGGCGGGTGGTAGCCGCGCAGGATCCTCGAACCACAACACGTCTCCACGCCCTCCATGCAGAAGATGTCCTTGAGCGCGATCGGCACGCCGTCGAGCGGCCCCAGCGCCTTGCCGTTTGCCCTGCGCTGCACCGAAGCCTTCGCGGCCGCCCACGCCTCGTTCTCGGTCAGGCGCAGAAAGGCATGGAGCCGGCCGTCCAGCGCGCGGATCCGCGCCAGGAAGGCCTCGAGGAGCGCGTCGGCCGGGACCGTTCCCGACGCGAGCGCCTCCGAGACGAGCGAGAGCGGCAGCAAGTCGGCTTTCATTCCAGGATCCTCGGGACCAGGAACGCCTCGCCGTTCTGCTCCGGCGCCTGCGACAGCACCTTCTCCCGCGGAAGGCAGGGCTGTGGCTCGTCCTCGCGCAGCGGCAGC
>DATFUN010000121.1:0-4433 GCA_035260805.1 Myxococcales bacterium
TCCCAACGAAGCCCCCGCGAGGGTGGTCGACGACGGATTCGACCGGGCTCGCCCGGCCGGAATTCAAACGCTCGGCGGCTCGCCCGCGGGGATGCAGCAGACCCGCTCCTCGCCGCAATCGCAGACGTGGACGAGCCGGTCGTCCGGACCCGCCGGCGACATGGTGAGCAGGCACCAGTAGATGGCGCTGGATTCGTTGCGCAAGGCCCACAGCGCCCCGGGGTCGCCGTGCACTCCGCTCGTCTTGGCGCGGAGGAACTTGCACAGCCGCGGCGTCTCTTCCGAGCTCATGCCAGGCCTCCCGCCGCCCGCAGCGCGCGCAGCACCGCCGCCTGCAGCGCCGGCAGCTTGTGGCCGTTCTTGTCCAGCGGCGTCGCGCCTTCGGTGGCGAGCCGAGCCGCGTCGCGCGCCGAGGCCTGGTCGAGCTTCTTGCCCAGGAGCGCCTTCTCCACCCCGGGCACGCGCCAAGGCACCGGCGCCGCGGCGCCCAGCACGACGCGCGCCTCGCGCACGATGCCGCCGTCCAGGTCGAGCACGGCCGCGGCATCCGCCAGCGGCCAGTCGAAGGTCTGCTTCTGCATCAGCTTCACGTACCCGCCGCGGCGACCGGTGGGGACGCGGACCTCCACGATCAGCTCACCCGGCTGCAGCACGTTCTCCCGGGTGACGTCCTGCTCCGGACGGACGAAGAACTGCTCGACCGGCAGGGTCCGCTCGCCGCGCGGCCCCTGGAGCTTCAGCGAGGCTCCCAGCGCGACCAGCGCCGTCGCTGCGCCGCTCGGGTGCACGATGGCGCAGCGGTCGTTTCCGAATACGGCGTGGTCCTGGTTCTCTCCCAACAGGGCGAAGCACTCGGTGCCGCCCTTCTTCCGGCAATGGAACAGCTCGCTGCGGAAATAAGGACAGCGCGGCCTCTGGGCCAGGTTGCCGCCCAGGGTGGCCAGGTTGCGGATCTGCGGCGTGCCCGCCCAGCCCGCCGCCGCGGCCAGCGCGCTCGCGCCCTTGACCACCAGCGGGTCCTCGGAGAGCCGCGCCAGCGTGACCAGCGGGCCGATGGCGAGCGCGCCCTTCTCCTCGCGGAGGAACTCCAGCCCGGAGACCCGGCGCAGGTTGACCAGCGCCGCGGGTTGCGCGACGCCCTCCTTCATCAGATCGGCCACGTCCACGCCGCCCGCCTTGAACAGCGCCCCCCGTTGCGCCCCCGCGGCGATGGCCGCTGGAACGTCGGCCGCCTCGATCCAGGTGAAGGACTTCATGCGGCACCTCCCAGCGCGGCCAGCACCACGGCCGGTGTCATCGGGGTGTGCCGCACGCGCTTGCCCGTGGCGTGGAAGACCGCGTTCGCCACCGCGGCCGCGGTGGGAACCGTGGCCGGCTCGCCGATGCCGCTGACGTCGGTGTTGGTCCGGCCCAGGTAGCTCTCGATGATGGTGGACTCGATCCGGGGCACGTCCTTGCTGCCCGCGATGCGGTAGCGCTCCAGGTCGGCGTTCACCATCCGGCCGGTGGGCTGGTCGAGCGCGCGCCGCTCGAACAGCGCGAAGGAAATTCCCTGGATGATGCCGCCGTTGATCTGCGACTCGAGCGCCAGGCGGTTCACGGGGCGGCCGCAGTCGTGCACGGCCACTACCCGAAGCACGCGTACCACCCCTGTCTCGGTGTCCACCTCCACCTCTGCGAACTGCGCGCCGCCGATGGTGGTCGCGTACCGGTCCTCCTTCCAGCCGCCGTAATCCTTGGCGCGCTCGCCGGTCGCCCGGACGGTGCGCCCCTTCAGCTTGCGCGCCGCGGACCGCAGCTCCTGCTCACCGGGCACCAGCCTGAGCAGCTCGTCGCGGGCGCGCTCGGCGGCGAGCCGCACCGCCGGCGTCAGCATCTGCGTGGTCATGCTGCCGCCCGACGGCGGGCCGATGGGGAAGCTGGTGTCGCCGATGCGCACCAGCACCTCCGCGGGACGCAGGCCCAGCACCTCCGCCACCACCTGCGCCACCGCCGTGCGGATGCCGCCGCCGATGTCCGCGACGCCGGAGCGGCACTCCACGCTGCCGTCGTCGTGGATGAGCACTTCGGCCACCGACGGCGGGCCGTCGAAATTGTACCAGACGCCCTGCGCGAACCCGACCCCGCGCTTGAGCGGTCCGGGCTGGGCCCCCGGCTTCACCTTGCGCGCTTCCGCCCAGCCGATCCTCTGCGCTCCGATGCGCCGCTCCTCGCGCCGCGCCGGGTGCGGATCGTTCCGGTCGCGCAACGCGAGCGGGTCCATCTCCAGCCGGTGCGCGAGCGCGTCGATGGCCTGCTCGAGCCCGAAGGCGCCCTGCGGGTGGCCCGGCGCGCGGAACGCCGCCGCAGGTCCCGCGTGGAGGAACACGTCCGACTCCTCGATGTGCACCACCTTGGCGGGATAGATGTTCTTCACCGGGCCCGAGCAGCCGGCGCCCGCGGCGCAGCCGGCGCTGCCGAACGCGTCCAGGCGCAGGGCCGTGAGCTGGCCCTCCTTGGTCGCGCCGATGCGGAGGCGCTGGACGGAGCTGGGACGATTCCCGACGGCGAGGTGCTCGCCGCGGCGATCGAGGAACAGGCGCACCGGAGCGCGCGCCTTGCGCGAAAGGTGGGCGGCGATGACGCCGTGGTTGCCGGCGCCGAACTTCGCCCCGAATCCGCCGCCGGTGAACTCGCAGACGACGCGCACCTTGCTCTTGGGCAGGTCGAAGAGCGTCGCCAGCTCCTCCTGGACCGAGTGGATGCCCTGCGTGCTCTCGTAGACGGTGAGCCCGTCGGGTTTCCAGTCGGCAACCGCGCCGTGCGTCTCCATGGCCGAGTGCGTCTGCACCTCGGTCGAGAAGCGCTCGTCCACCGTCACCGCGCTGGCGGAGAGCGCCTCGTCCACGTTCGCGTCCTTGGGGATGGTCTGCACGTTCGGGCCGCGCACGTTGCCGCGCTGCGGGAGCCCTTTGGGCGCGCCGCCGCCGCCCGCGGTGGAGGGCTGCTCGACCGGCCCTTCGAAGACGAGCGGCGTGTCCGGCCGCTGCGCAGCCTCGATGTCGGAGGCGTGCGGCAGGACTTCGTACTCGACCTTCACGCGTCGCGCGGCATCTTCCGCCTGGGCGTGCGTGGAGGCGGCGACTGCCGCGACCGGCTGTCCCTCGTACCGCACGATCGGGTACTTGCCCGCCGCCTTTGCCTTGATGCGCAGCTCGGCCGGCCCGAGGATGCGCTCCACCACGTACGTCGCCCTGACCCCCGGCATCTTCTCCGCGGCGCTCACGTCGACTTTGCGGATGCGCGCGTGGGCGTGCGGCGACCGCACCACCGCGGCGTGCAGCATGCCCGGGAGCCGCACGTCGTAGCAGTAGCGGGCGCGGCCGGTGACCTTCTCGGGGCCTTCGACGCGCGGCATCGGGTGCCCCACCACCGAGAGCCGGGCCTCCGCGTCCCAGGGACGCGGCTCGCCCGCGGGGATCTGGCGCTCCGCCTTCCGCACCGTCCCGCCGAGCACGCCGACCGCGACCGGCCGCGCCTCGCCGCCGCCCGAGGCGGTC
The DNA here is from genome assembly GCA_035260805.1 of Myxococcales bacterium. Classification (GTDB taxonomy): domain Bacteria; phylum Myxococcota; class Myxococcia; order Myxococcales; family 40CM-4-68-19; genus VBKO01. Next base: position 3,540 of record DATFUN010000121.1, read on the forward strand.
GTGTCGGCCGTGGTAGGGGCCGCGCCCGCCCCGGTGCCGCCGGCGCCTTCCAGTTCCGGCGCGATCACGACCCTTCCAGCGGCCGCGGCGAGCGCCGCCTCGAAGACCTTCGGGTACGTCCCGCAGCGGCACAGGTTTCCGGAGACCGCCTGGCGCACCTCCGCTTCGGTAGGATGCGCGTTGCGCTGCAAGAGCGCGTGGCAGCTCATCACCATGCCGGGCGTGCAGAAGCCGCACTGGAGCGCGTCGTGCGCGACGAAGGCCGCCTGGATCGGCGCGAGCTGCTCGCCCTGCGCCAGCCCTTCGATGGTGGTGACCGGTTGCCCGACGGCGTCCAGCGCGAAGACGGTGCAGGAGGGCACCGCCTGGCCGGCGAGCATCACCGTGCAGGCGCCGCACGCGCCGCGGTCGCACCCGATCTTGGTGCCGGTCAACCCGAGGTCGTCGCGCAGGACCGAGGCAAGCGTCGCGCGCGGCTCCACCGACAGGCGATGCCGCTCCCCGTTGACCGCCAGCTCGATCTGCACGGCGCCGGGCCCGAGCTTGCCGGCCTGCCCCCCCGCGGCCGACGCTTCCATCGCATCCCCGAGCAGGGCCGCGGCCCCGGTAAGCACGCCCGCGCCCTTGACGAAACCGCGCCGCGTGATCTTCAGCTTGTCGCCGGACATCCGGACCTCCGCCAAAGAGGGCCCCCGGATTAACACCAGAGCGGAGCGCGCGCCATGGCCACGGGAACCGTGCTGATGCTGGTCGGACCGGAGTACGAGGACCTGGAAGTCTGGTACCCGAAGCTGCGCCTGGAAGAGGCGGGATACGAGGTGAAGCTCGCCGGGCTCGGGGAGAAGGAGTACCGCGGCAAGCATGGCTACCCCTGCAAGCCGGACGGCAGCGTGC
>DATFUN010000122.1:0-5458 GCA_035260805.1 Myxococcales bacterium
GAGGAGGGGTCCCGGTTCGAACGGATCCAGTTCTCCACCGTCGGCCGCCGCGGCCGCGACTTCGCCCGCAAGCGCGGCATCGAGACCCGCAAGGATTACGTCGGGTTCTTCGGGCGGCTGCGGTACGGGCAGGCGCGCGAGATCGCCGAGGACCTCATCCAGGCGTACGAGAAGGACGAGCTCGACGCCGTGTACCTGCTCTACAACGAGTTCAAGAGCGCCATCGTGCAGCAGATCAGCCTGGTGCAGCTCCTGCCCCTGCAGCCGCGCGCGAAGGCGCAACCTGGGCCCGGGGAAAAGGGATTGGTCCCGGCGGAGCACCTCTACGAGCCCAGCCGGCCCGAGGTGTTGCAGGCGCTCATCCCCCGCTTCCTCGCCATGCAGATCTGGCGCGCCCTGCTGGAAAGCGAGGCGAGCGAGCACGGCGCCCGCATGACCGCGATGGACTCCGCCACCAAGAACGCGTCCGAGATGATCGGGCGCCTCACCCTCGTCTACAACCGCGCGCGCCAGGCGGCGATCACCAAGGAGCTGATGGAGATCGTCAGCGGCGCCGAGGCGCTCAAGTAAGGATCCGGAGACGACATGGCCGCAGTGGCAATGACCGAGATGCAGAAGACGGGGAAGGTCACGCAGGTGATCGGCCCGGTGGTCGACGTGGAGTTCCCGCCCGGGGCGCTGCCGGAGATCTACACGGCGCTGACCCTCTCCAACCCGGGCATCTCCGCAGACCCCGACAACCTGACGGTCGAGGTGTCGCAGGAGCTGGGCGAGAACACCGTCCGCTGCATCGCGATGGACTCGACCGAGGGGCTCGTGCGCGGCCAGCCGGTGAAGAACACGGGCGCGCCGATCTCGGTGCCGGTCGGCAAGGAGACGCTGGGGCGCATCCTCAACGTGATCGGCCAGCCGGTCGACGAGCGGGGGCCGATCAACGCCACCCGCCGGAACCCCATCCACCACGCGCCGCCGTCCTTCGTGGACCAGGACGTGCGCGTGCAGGCGTTCGAGACGGGCATCAAGGTGATCGACTTGCTCGCGCCCTACACCCGCGGCGGCAAGATCGGCCTGTTCGGTGGCGCGGGCGTGGGCAAGACCGTGCTGCTGCAGGAATTGATCAACAACGTGGCCAAGGCCAAGGGCGGCTTCTCGGTCTTCGCCGGCGTGGGCGAGCGCACCCGCGAGGGCAACGACCTCTACAACGAGTTCATCGAGTCGAAGATCGTCAACCTCGAGGAGCCGCAGAAGAGCCAGTGCGTGCTGGTGTTCGGTCAGATGAACGAGCCGCCCGGCGCGCGCGCCCGGGTCGCGCTGTCGGCCCTCACCATGGCCGAGTACTTCCGCGACGAGGAGGGGCGCGACATGCTCCTCTTCATCGACAACATCTTCCGCTTCACCCAGGCGGGCTCGGAAGTGTCGGCGCTCCTCGGCCGTATCCCCAGCGCGGTGGGCTACCAGCCGACCCTCGCCAACGAGATGGGCGAGCTGCAGGAGCGGATCACCTCCACCAAGAAGGGCGCGATCACCTCGGTGCAGGCCATCTACGTGCCGGCCGACGACCTGACCGACCCCGCGCCCGCGACGACCTTCGCCCACCTCGACGCGACCACCGTGCTCTCCCGCGGCCTGACGGAGATCGGCATCTATCCCGCGGTGGACCCGCTCGATTCCACCAGCCGCATCCTCGACGCGAACGTGGTGGGCGAGCGGCACTACCGGGTCGCCCGCAGGGTGCAGGCGGTGCTGCAGCGCTACAAGGAGCTGCAGGACATCATCGCCATCCTCGGCATGGACGAGCTGTCCGACGAGGACAAGCTCACCGTGGCCCGCGCGCGCAAGATCCAGCGCTTCCTCTCGCAGCCCTTCGCGGTGGCGGAGGCGTTCACCGGCATCAAGGGCGAGTACGTGAAGCTCGAGGACACCATCCGCAGCTTCGAGGAGGTGCTGGACGGCAAGCACGACAACCTCCCGGAGCAGGCCTTCTACATGGTGGGTGCGATCGAAGGCGCCGTGGCCAAGGCCCGGACGATGGCGGCCTGACGAGCCATGCCGCTGACGCTCGAGATCGTCACCCCCGAGCAGCGCGCGCTGACCGTGCAGTGCGACGAGGTGCGCCTGACCGGTGTCGACGGCGGATTCGGCGTCCGGCCCGGACACACGCCGCTCGTCGCGACGCTCGCGCCGGGTGAGCTTGCGTACGACGCGGCCGGATCGACGCACCGCTACGCCGCCGGCGAGGGCTTCGCCGAGGTCTCCAACGACCACGTGCGGGTGCTGGTCGAGGAAGTTCTCCGGGCGGACCAGATCGACGCCCAGCGGGCGGAGCGCGAGCTGACCGAAGCGCGCAAGAAGCTGGAGACGATCGCGCCTGGCGACCCGGACTACGACAAAGTGCGCGCCGCGGTGGAGCGTGCGGCGGCGCGCGCGCTGGTCGCGGCCCACGGTCCCTAGTGGCCGCCGATAGGGCGGCCCTACGCTTTTTCACAGCGCGGCTGTCATGGGATGCACTACTGTAGTCGCCGCCGTCTTCGGCGGCGCTACGCTCTTTCATGCCGCGGACACCATGGCATGCGCTCTGGCGGAGGCGGCACAGGACCGGCCTCGTAGAACCGCGATTCACGGCTGGTTACACTGCGGCGCCATGGGCGCGGGCAAGCCAACCCTGGAGGAGCTCGAGCTGCAGGCGCCCGACCGCCTCGACGCGGCCGGCCTGGTGCAGCTCGATCCCGACCACCCCGGCTTCCGCGATCCGGTGTACCGCGGCCGGCGCGACGCAATCGCGCGCATCGCCTTCGAGTACCGCGACGGCGAGCCGGTCCCCCGGGTCGACTACACCGACGAGGAGCAGGAGGTGTGGCGCGTGGTCTGGCGGAACCTCGCCCCGCTGCACGACCGGCATGCCTGCAGCGCGTACCTTGCCTGCTCCCGGTTGCTGAAGCTCGATCGCGCGCGGGTGCCGCAGCTCGCCGACGTGAACGTCGCTTTGGGGGGCGCGACCGGCTTCCGCATGCGTCCGGTGGCCGGATTGGTGAGCGACCGCAACTTTCTCGGCCACCTCGGGCGGGGCGTCTTCCTCGCCACCCAGTACATGCGCCACCCATCGCGGCCGCTGTACACGCCCGAGCCGGACGTGGTGCACGAGCTGGTGGGGCACGCGGCGACGTTCTGCGATCCCGCGTTCGCCCGGCTCAACCGCGCGTTCGGAGAGGCGGCGCTGCGGGCGACGCCCGCGCAGCTCTCGCGGATCGCTCGCGTCTACTGGTACACGCTCGAGTTCGGCATCTGCGAGGACGGCCGCGCGGTGAAGGCGTATGGCGCGGGGCTCCTGTCCTCCTTCGGCGAGCTCGGCCGATTCGAGGAGCACGCCGAGCTGCGGCCGCTCGATCTCGCCGCCGTCGCGGCGACGCCGTACGACCCGACGGACTACCAGAAGGTCCTCTACGTAGCGCCCGATCTCCCGCGCACGGTGGAGCTGATCACCGCGTGGCTGAGCGAGATCTAGCCCCGCTCACGGTTGCCAAACGCAGGCGTTCGCGACTCTGGCGCGGAAGGGCTGTCGAGCACCTGATGTGCACTCCGTGCCGAGGACAAAATGAAGGTTGGTCTCATTTGCTCTTCAAGGAGGCGTGACGAGTGGCGGTGAGGAGCAAGCGCGTGTGTCGGCCGGGCCCCATCCAGCGCCTGTCGAGGAACTGACGTGTAGGCGGTCACGCGGGCTCGGCCTCGCCGTCCGCCAGCTCGTCGTAGTCGCCGAACGCCTCCCGGAGCAGCGCCGCGACGGCGGCGTCGGGCAGCTCCTCGTCCCGGGGCGCGCGGGGTAGCTCGATGGAGAGCGCCGCGCGCGCGCACAGCTCCTCGAGGAGGAAGATGGCCCCCGAGCGCAGCCGGGCGCGGTCCCGGCCGAGATCCCGCCGTGCGCCGCAACCCGGGCAGGTGCGCTCGAGGTCGAGCACGGCGGCGGCGCCGAACGAGGTCAGGTCCGGTGCGCTGCTCTTGCCGCACGCGCCGCAGGTCAATTCGACGGGCGGCAGGGGCAGGAGCAGGAAACGCGGGGAGTCCACCACGTACAAGGTGTAGTCGCGGTAGCCGGGATCGGGTCCCTCCTCCTGGTACGGGTCGCGGCGGTCCTCCTCCGGAAAGACGACCTGCGACACCGCCGCGGCTGTCCCCGCGCCGGCGAGGAGGGCCCCGGCGCTCGCGCCCGCAGGCAGGTCGGTGTGGTGGGGCTCGCCGGCCGCGGGCAGGACCAGGCGGTCGAGCTCCGCCTCGGACGATGCATCGAGGACGCCGAGATCGATCAGCCCGCGCCACAACCTCGCCGCCTGCGGCAACGTCACGGCGCGGCCGACGTCATCGGGCAGGAGCCAGCGTCGATGGCAGACTTCGAGCTGCGCATGAGCGCGGACCGGATCGACTCGCTCGCGGTGGACGGGCATGGGCCTCGATGTGCGCGCCGGCCCGCCGGTTTGCAAGGCAGCCGGGTGCGCGTGGCGGCGAACGGCGCCTCGGAGCATACTGCGTCCCGACGGAGGACGGGATGGCCGAGCGCGAGGGCAGCGAGAAGAAGCCGCAGCGGCGGCGCCGGCGGACGGTGCGGCGCGCCCCGGACCAAGAGACCTCTCGAGCTCCCCGCGAGGATCCGGGGAAGCCGCCGGGACCCAACGGAAACGAGTGGGCCGAGATCGCCGACCGGGCCGCGAAGAAGCTGTCGGACCTGGCGGACAAGGCGCGCCCGGCGGCGGAGAAGGCCGGCGAGACCGCGAAGAAGGTCGCGGTCGATCTCTCCGAGGGGCTCGAGGGCGCATTCGGGAAGATCACCGCGCAGGCGCGCGATCTGATGGCCAAGGGCCAGCACACGCGCGTGCGCATCAAGTTCCGCGGCAAGCAGATCGCGGAGGTCCCCATCGCGGTGGTCGCCGCGGCCGAGGTGGCGAGCTTCTGGTGGTTCGGGCCGCTGCGCGTGGTCCTGGGCCACGTGGTCGGGCGGGCGGTGCTCGACGTGGAGTTCGTCTCCAACGCCGATCAGCACGTCGCCGAGGGGCGGCGGTGGTTGCAGGAAGGCGAGATGGAGAAGGCGCTGTCCGAGTTCGACAAGGCGCTCTCCATCGACCGCAGGCACGCGGGGGCCCACCTCGGGCGCGGCATCGCCCTCAAGCTGCGCGGCGACAAGGCGTCCGCCCGCGACGCGTTCCGGGAAGCCGAGCAGTGCGATCCGCGCAGCGAAGCGGGCCGCGAGGCCCGCAGGCACCTGGATAATTTGTAGAGATCAGAATCGCAGCACGAGGTTGCCGCCGGCGGTGGTGGCGATGACCAGGTTCATCGCGAGCAGCATCAGGTCGTAGTGCCAGCCGTACCCGTCCTTGCCCCAGAAGCCGGTCTTCCAGGCGAAGACCTTCTTCCAGATCGCGCCGAGCCCGATCAAGATCAGGCCCAGAGCGCCGATCTGGAGGAGGACGCC
>DATFUN010000123.1:0-9459 GCA_035260805.1 Myxococcales bacterium
TAGCAGCCCGAGAGGATGACCTCGCGCTGCCGATCGTCGAAAACCATCGGACCCGCGCCCACGCCGGAGCCGCTCAGCCGGTCGGTGACCGTGGCCGAGAAGAAGGGCACCGCCGTCGGATTTGCCTGGTCGAGGGCAGCCAGGTGCGAGCTGCTGAAGACGACCCCGCTCTGGACGGAGTCGATGTGCGGGACCAACGCGCTGACGATGACGGCGTTGACGTCGCCGGGGAAGCCTGGCGGGTGGATCCTCCCGGTCACGATACCGAAGGGGCCTTCGACCTGCGCGGCGTTGTTCAAGTCGATCGAGTCTCCGCGGCAGTCCTGGCTGCCCGCAGCTCCGAGACAGGTGAGCGCCCCGGTCGCCGGGTTGAGCGCCACGGCGTTGAGCCGGTTGGTGTCGCGCGAACCCGTGAACGCCGTCCCGCCCGCGAGGATGAGCGGCCCCGTGTAGTTGCCGGTGATCACCTTTCCCACCACCGCGGCGGCGGGAAAAGGGGGTGTCGGCGCCGGCGTTCCCGGCGGCAGAGGGCGGAAGTATTGCAGCAGCTCCGCGGCGGGCAGCGAGTACATAGCCCCCGCGTCGTAGAGCCGGTCCGCGTTGGAGTTCGACACCACCAGCCATCGCGCGGGCCCGGCGGCGGGATCGGTGGCGGGAGGATCGATGGCGATGCCGGTGGGGAAGAAGAGCCGGGCGGGCTCGGGCTTCGCCGGGTCGGGGCCGAAGGGAGGCGGCAAGAGCGTGGGCGCTCCGGGGAAGCTGCAGGCGCACAGCAGGCTGGCGCAAATTGCGGCGAAGCGCGGCATGGAAGGGCGACGGAACTTATGAAGCGCCCACCCTCTGGGGTCAAGCACGTTCTACCTGCAGCTTGCCGAAGTCCGCGAGGGGAGAGAACAGCTCGTGTAGACCGCGCAGGAGCGCCAGGCGGTTGTCGCGCACGCGGGGGTCCTGGTGCATGACCAGCACCGCGTCGAAGAAGGCGTCGACCGCGGGCCGCAGCTCGGCCAGGACGGCGTAGGCGGCCAGGAAATTCTCGCCATCGAGCGCCTCGCGCACTTTCTCGCCGCTCTGCTCCAGCGCCTGAGAGAGCGCCGCCTCGGCGGGCTCGTCGGGGCGCAGCGCGGACGGATCGAAGCGCATCGGCGCGATTCCCTTCTCGCGCGCCTGGGCCAGGATGTTGCCGATGCGCTTGAACGTCGCCGCGGTCGCCTCGAAATGCGCCCGGTTCTTCTCCCGCACCTGGGTCAGCGCGGAGAGGCGCTGCTCCAGCGCGACCACGTCGGCCGAGCCGGTGTGCAGCACCGCCTGGATCGAGTCGGGCGCGGCGCGCTCGCGCCAGAAGGCCTCCAGGCGGCCCTGCAGGAACCCCCAGACCTTCTCGACCAGCTGCGGGTCCTGCGAGACGCGGTTCGTCGCTCCGCGGTCGCGCTGGGCCCCGTGCAGCTTCTGCGCCTGGGCGAGCGCTTCGCGCATGTCGAGCCGGTAGCGCCGCGCCAGCGACAGGCGCAAGAGCCCGAGCGCCGCGCGGCGCAGGCCGTAGGGATCGGCGGTGCCGCTGGGCTCCTTGCCGATCCCGAACACCCCGGCCAGGAGGTCGAGCCGGTCCGCCATGCCCAGGAGCGCTCCGGTGTCGGTGCGCGGAAGCTTCTCCTCGGCGCCGCGGGGCAGGTAGTGCTCGAAGATCGCCTCGGCCACTTCCTGGGGCTCGCCGTCGTGCTGCGCGTAGACGCGGCCCATCACACCCTGCAACTCGGGGAACTCGCCCACCATTCCGGTGGTCAGGTCCGCCTTGCACAGCTCGGCCGCGCGGCGGAGCAGGGCCGGCTCCCCTTTTCCGGTCACCCCGTGCAGCCACAGCGACATCTCGCGCAATCGCTCGACCCGCTCCAGCTCGGTGCCCAGCTTGTCCATGAAGGTCCGGCGCGCCAGCCGCTCGGTGCGCGCAGCGAGCTTCACCTTCCGATCCTCGTCGTAGAAGAACTTCCCGTCGGAGAGGCGCGCGCGCAGCACGCGCTCGTACCCGCGGCGGGAGACCGCCGGATCCGCGACGCGGGTATTGGACACGGCCACGAAGGCGGGCAGCAGGCGCTGCGTGCGCGGATCCCGGACGGCGAAGTACTTCTGGTGGCCGCGCATCTCGGAGACCAGCACCTCGGGGGGCAGCTCGAGGAAGGTCTCTTCGAAGCGGCCGGCCACCCCGAACGGCTCCTCGACCAGGCCGGTGACCGTCTCCAGGAGCTCGTCGTCGGGCAGCGGTTCGCCGCCCCCGTCCCTCGCCGCCCGCTGCACTTCCTCCCAGATGCGCTGCTTGCGCTCCGCCCAGTCGGCCAGCACGTGCGCGGCGCGCAGCTCCGCCAGGTACTTCTTCGCCGCCGGCACCGGGAACGGCTTGGGCGCGGCGAAGCGGTGGCCGCGAGTCGTCGACCCGCTCTTCACGTCGGCGAAGCTCACCGCCAGCGGCTTGCCATCGAGCATCGCGGCGATCCAGTGCACGGGCCGGGCGAAGGCGTCCTTGTCGAGCGAGTCCCAGCGCATCGACTTCTTGAAGGGGATGCCGCGCACGATGCGCTCGAGGATCCCGGGGAGCGCCTCGGCCGCCGACTGGCCGCGGATCTCCTGCTCGACGACCACCCGGTCCCCCTCGACGCGCAGCGCGGACACCGGCACTCCCACCTTGCGCGCGAATCCTTCCGCGGCCTTGGTGGGCTTGCCGTCCTGGAACGCCGCCTTGGCCGGTGGTCCCTGCACGGTCTTCGTAACGTCGGGGGCCCGCTCGGCGATGGCGGTCACCAGCAGGGCCAGGCGGCGCGGCGTGGCGTACCCGGAGATGCCGGCGCGCTGGCCCTCGCCCTCGCCGTTCAGCCGCGCGTCGTCGAGCGCGCGGTTCATCTCCGCGGCCATCCACTCCAGGGCGGGCTTGAGGAACCCGGAGGGCAACTCCTCGCAGCCGATCTCGAAGACCAGTTCGCGCCCATGGGGCGCGGCTGTGTCCTTGTCTGCGGCCTTCAAGAGATGCGCTCCGTGATTTTCAAGTCCTCTCCCACGATCTTCTTCTCCTGCAGATCCCGGACGGTCTCCCCGGCGAGCCGGCCAGCCGCCTCGCGGTCCTTGATGAGCGGGAACTTCAGCTTGGCGCGCGCGAGCAGGTAACCGACAGCGCAGCGCCGCGCCAAGGATCGCACGCGCAGGATGTAGCCCTGCCGCTCGGTCACGCTGATGGCGCCGCGCGCGTCGAGCAGGTTGAAGACGTGCGAGCACTTCAAGCAGTAGTCGTAGGCGGGCAGCGGCAGCTCCAGGCGCAGGAGCCGATCGCATTCCTTCTCGTAGCTCTGGAAGAGCTGGAAGAGCAGCTGGGGGTCCGAGGCCTGGAAGCTGTACTTCGACTGCTCCACCTCGTTCTGGTGGAAGACCTCGCCGTAGGTCAGATCGCCCACCCAGCGCAGGTCGTAGATGTTGTCCACCCCCTGCAGGTACATGGCGATGCGCTCGAGCCCGTAGGTCAGCTCGGCGCTCACCGGGCGGCACTCGAACCCGCCGGCCTGCTGGAAGTAGGTGAACTGCGTCACCTCCATGCCGTCGCACCACACCTCCCAGCCCAGGCCCCACGCGCCCAGGGTGGGGCTTTCCCAGTCGTCCTCGACGAAGCGCAGGTCGTGGTCCTTGGAGGTGATGCCGATGGCGGCGAGCGATCCGAGGTAGACGTCCTGCACGTCCTTGGGGCTGGGCTTCAGGATGACCTGGAACTGGTGGTGCTGGTGGAGGCGGTTGGGGTTCTCGCCGAAGCGTCCGTCGGCGGGGCGGCGGCTGGGCTCGACGTAGGCGACGCTCCAGGGCTCGGGCCCCAGCACGCGCAGGAAGGTGGCGGGGTTCATGGTCCCCGCGCCGACCTCCAGATCGTAGCCCTGCAAGAGCGCGCAGCCGCGCTCCGCCCAGTACGTCTGCAGGGCGAGGAGCAAGCTCTGGAAGTCCTGCGGCACGGCCATCTCCACCTCGGGCGGCCTTGCGTTCTAGGCGGCATCGGGGCGACGCGCAAGACGGAAGGCCGGTGGCGCCGCCCGGGGGCGCCGCGGGCGGGCGCAACCATGACGCACCCCGGATACATGAAGGCGATCGAGCAGCACCTCGCCAAGGCGGGGGACCTTTGGCCGGCAACGCCGCGCTGAAGAGCACCGCGCCCGTCTTCGCGGCGCTGGCAGACGAGAGGCGCCTGCGCCTCGTCTCCCGCCGGTGCTCCGGTGGGCCGGCGTCCATCGCCCGGCTGACCGCCGGCACGCCCGGGAGTCGCTGGACGCAATCTCCAGGCAGTGGGACGAGGCGCTCGGCCGGCTGAAGGCGTTCGTCGAGCGCTGACCCGCCGGTCTCTCGCGCTGGCGTGCGGCCGCGGCGCGGAATGATCAGGTCTGTGCGTGCGGAGAAGGGAGGCCTCGCGACATGGCGGTCAAGCTGAACAGGACGGCGTACGCGTACGCACAGGAACTGATCCGGGAGGGGAAGGTGGTGGCCGACGAGAGGGACGCGTGGAGCGAACACCAGCCTTCCACGGCGGAGGAGAACGAATTCATCCGCGAACACGGATTCCCCGAATACGCCAAGTGGCACCTGGGGCAGGACGACGACGAACCTGCGGAGAGCAAGCGCCGGTACAAGTTCCCCTACGGCGACTTCGCCGAGGTGCACCGATGCGCCGTGCTCACCGCGGAGAGCCGGGCGGGGCAGTACAAGCACCTGAGCATCCAGGAGGCCTGCGCCCATCTCCACGGGATGATCGAGGCCATCCGCGGCGACGTGGAACCGGCGCACGCGAGCTGATCGCTGATCGAGCTGCGCCGAGGGCGGTAACGCGCTTGTGAGCGACCGTAGGCGGCTGTGGTCCGTCCGCAGCCGCCCGAGCACCCCGACCCATCGGCGATTCGATCTGTCCGCCGTAATGTTGCCGTGCCGCTCCGTTCCGTTAGCGTCGAGCGACAGGGGGACGATCTCATGGTGACTCGGTGGAATCGGCGGACGCTCGGACCCGGTACGCCGGCCGCGCTTCTCGCGGCGACCTTCTTTCTCCTTTCCGCCGGCGCGGCGGCGGCAGAAGCCGTGCCCGGGGCGCGAGAGCGCATCGTCATCGGCGCCACGCTTCCGCTCAGCGGACGCGAAGCGAAGCCGGGATCGTACGTCAAGGAGGGCTTGGACCTTGCCTTCGAGCAGGCCAATGCCCAAGGCGGCTTGCTCGTCGGTGGTCGGCGCGTTCCTGTCGAGCTCTCCCTGATGGACGACCGCAGCGAGCCCGATTACGCCGCGCAGTTGGTGGAGAAGCTCGTTCGCGAGCGGGATGCACGCTTCCTCCTCGGCACCTATTCGAGCGTGCTCACCGAGCGGCAAGCCGCGGTGGCCGAGCGGCTCTCTGTCCCGTACCTGGCCGGCGTCGCCGGTGCCAGCGAGATCTTCCTCAAGAATCGCCGGTGGGTTTTCGGCCTCTCGGCTCCGACCAAGATGGAGGCGTACGCACTCCTCGATTGGATCCTGGAACGGCAGAGAGCAGGCGAGTTGCCGAAGCCAATGCGTGTCGCGATCGCGGTGCTCGAGGGGCTCGCCGGGACCGAGTTCCGCCAGGGGGTCTTCAGCTTCATGGTACGCAACCCCGGGGTGCTCGAGCTGGTGCTGGACGAGCATTTCCCGCTCGAATTCCACGATTTCCGCCCCTTGCTGCAGAGGATAGCTCGAGGGCGGGCGGATGCTCTTCTCGTCTACGTACACGTGCAGAACTTCCTCGACATGCACCGCCAGTACCTCGCGGCGGGGATGTGCCATCGGGTGCTCAGCTACGGCCTGCGCGGCTCGGAGCAAGAAGCGATCCTGCAACTCGGACGGCCGTCGCTCGACTACCTACTCTCGGTGGTGCGCTGGGACGCGCAGGCGGCGCGGGATGCCCAGAGCACGGCATTCACCCGCGCCTTCTGGGAGCGCTACCGATCGGCGCCGCAATGGTACCAGGCGGTCGGCTACGAGACGGCGCGCGTTTTGTTCCGTGCCGTCGAAAATGCCAAGACGCTCGATCGCGAAGCCGTCCGGGAGAGCCTCTCGACCCTGCGAATTCCTTCGCTCGTACCGGGCGGTCAGATCAGCTTTCCAGCCGCCTACGGCGGGCAGGCGCACTACCCCTACCTGGTGCGGCAGAACCTTCCGGACGGATCGATGAAGATCATCCATCCATCGCACGCGTCGAACGGCACCGGCGTCGTGAACCCTCGCTGCGGTCTGGCCGCCGCCCTGTCGCCGCAGCAGTGATCGTCTTCTAGCGCCGGCGAGGCCGCTACTTCTTCGTGTCCGCCCGCTTGGTGGGGGGCGCGAGGAAGGACACGTTGTCGTCCACCGGCGCCGCGCCCGGAGCAGCGGTGGCCGGCTCGCCGCGGGCGGATTCCAGCAGCGCCTTGTGGGTGTCGAGCAGCGACGAGAGCTGCTGCACGAAGGTCTGGCGGGTGCGCTTCAGGTCGTCGATCTCCTTGATGAGCTGCAGGCGCTTTTGCTGCGCCGCCTGGACGATCTTCTCGCCTTGCAGCTCGGCCTCGGAGACGGCGATCTGCGCTTCCTTGCGGGCGTTCTCCTTCACCTCTTCCGCCAGCTTCTGCGCGGTGGTGAGCGTCTGCTGGAGCAGGTGCTCGCGCGAGCGCAGCTCCTCGATGCGGGCCTCGCGCCGGCGCAGCTCCTCGTCCTGCTGGTGGAGCTTGCGGATGAGGTCCTCCATCTCGGAGGCGCACAGCTCGAGGAAGGCGCGCACGTCCTTCTCGTCCAGGCCGCCGAAGCGCAGCTTGCGGAAGGACTTCTGCTGCAGGTCGAGCGGAGTCAGCTTCATGGTCAAGAGGATACCCCCCTGGTCAAGCTTTGGTCGCGCGGAGGTCCCTGCTGCGGGAGCGCCGCCGCCACCCCGTCGCGCCGCTCCGCCTTGACCCGGTACATCGCGTCGTCCGCGCGGCGGAGCAGCTCCTCCGGGACGCGCGCGTCGTCCGGGAACGAGGCGACGCCCAGGCTGGCGGTGATCTGCAGCGGGCCGTAGGGCTCCTCGGAGAGGAACTTCCAGCGGGAGATCTCGCCGCGCAGCCGCTTGGCGCACTCCATCGCCTGGTCCTTGCTCGTCTCCGGCAGCAGGATGACGAACTCGTCGCCGCCGTAGCGCACCGGCACGTCGGTGGAGCGCAGGGTCCCCAGAAGGAGCCGCCCGATCTCCGCCAGCACGCGCGAGCCGGCCTGGTGCCCGTGGGTGTCGTTCACCTGCTTGAAGTGGTCCAGGTCGAAGAAGATGAGCGACACCGGGTGCCCGAAGCGCGTGGCGCGCACGATCTCCTGCTCCAGCGTGCGCTTGAGGTGCCGCGAGTTGAACAGGCCGGTGTGATCGTCGAGGACGGTCAGGTCTTGCACCTTGGCGAAGTTCTGCGCGTTCTCGATCGCGATGGCGCTGAACTCCGCCACGGTGCTCAAGATGCGCAGGTCCTCGGTGTTGAAGCTGCCGTCTCCCTCTCCGTTCACCAGCTCGATGACGCCCAGCACCCGCCCCTTGAAGGTGAGCGGCACGCAGAGGATCGACTTGGTGTGGAAGCGCGAGGTCTTGTCGAAGCGCGCCGCGAAGCGCGGATCGGCCGTCACGTCGTCGACGATGAGCGGCGCATTGTGCTCGGCCACCCAGCCCGCGATGCCCTCGCCGCGCTGCAGCCGCAGGTGCATGAGCATCTCGCTGCCCGCGCCCACCGCCGCCTTGAAGTACAGCTCGCCGCTCAGCGGATCGCGCAGGAGCAAGGACCAGTTGCGCGGCTTCAAGAGGTCCGAGACCTTGGCCAGGATGAGGTGCATCACCTCGCCGATGTCGAGCGACGAGGTGAGCGCCTTGCCGATCTCGTTGAGCACCGCCAGCTCGTCCACGGTGCGCTGAAGCTGGCGGAGCAGGTCGCGGGCCTGCATCCGGCGAGTGTAACATCCGCCGGCGCAGATCCGCTTTTCCCGCTTGACGCAGGCGCAGAGGCTGCTACAGCGCCCCACATGCGCCTCGTGCTCTGCTCCGGATCTCCGCGCCGCCGGGAGATGCTCTCGCGCCTGGGGCTGCGCTTCGACGTAGAGGTCCCGCGCGTCACCGAGGAGCGGGCGCCGGGCGAGCGGATCATCGCCTATCCGGAGCGGCTCGCCCGCGAGAAGGCGGCGGCAGGACTGGAGTCCTGGCGCAAGCGCGGCGGGCAGGCCCCCGCGGTGGCGCTCGCCGCCGACACCGTGGTCGTGCTCGGCGAGGAGGTGCTGGAGAAGCCGCGCGACCGCTCCGACGCGGAGCGGATGCTGCGCAGCCTCTCCGGATCGGAGCACCGGGTGATCACCGGCGTCTGCGTCGCCACCGACCGTGAGGTCAGGTCGCGCGCGGTGGTGACCGGTGTGCGCTTCACCGACCTCTCCGACGCCGCCTTGCGCTGGCTGGTCGAATCCGGGGACGGCGACGACAAGGCCGGCGCGTACGCGGTGCAGGGCCTGGCGGGCGCCTTCGTGGAGCGCGTCGACGGCAGCTTCTCGAACGTGGTCGGCCTGCCGCTGACGGAGACGCTGCAGCTCCTGGCGGGGGCCGGCCTGAGGATGCCGTGGGGATAGCGGAGAACCTCGCACGCGTGCGGGAGCGCATCGACGCCGTGTGCTCCCGGGCGGCCCGGAACCGCGACACCGTGCGGCTCGTCGCGGTCAGCAAGGGGCAATCCATCGAGGCGATCCTGGTGGCGTTTGCCGCCGGGCAGACGGTCTTCGGCGAGAACTACGCCCAGGAGCTGCACGAGAAAGCCGACGCGCTCCCCGAGGCCGAGTGGCATTTCATCGGCACCCTGCAGACCAACAAGGCGAGGATTGTGGTCGGCCACGCGGCGCTGGTGCACACCTGCGACCGCGTGGCGCTGGCGAAGGAGCTGTCCAAGCGCGCGGAAGCGAAGAACTTGATCCAGCGCGTCCTCCTGGAAGTGAACATCGCACGCGAGCCGCAGAAGGGCGGGGCGCTGCCGGAGGAGGTCGACGCGCTCTGCGCCGCGGTGCGGGAGATGGAGTGGCTCCGCTGCGAGGGCCTGATGTGCATTCCTCCGCCGGGGCAGGACCCACGGCCCCATTTCCGCGCCTTGCGGGAGATGCGCGATCGGCTCGGCCTGCGCGAGCTGTCGATGGGGATGAGCGCCGACTTCGAGGTGGCCGTCGAGGAGGGCTCGACGATCGTCCGGGTGGGAACGGCCATCTTCGGGGAGCGGCCGCCTCGGAAGTAGGGGTCAGGTGCGCATCGCCTCGGAAGGCAAGATGGGTTTTCCGTCGAGGAAGAACTGCGCGGTGCCCTCGATCAGGTAGGAGACGCGCTCGCGCAGCGGCAGGTTCTCGAACTGCTTGCGCGAGAGCGATCGCGTTCCGCCCTCCGGCGCGGGAACCACCACGCGATCGTATCCTTTCCCGTCCTGGCGTTCGTGGCTC
>DATFUN010000124.1:0-18482 GCA_035260805.1 Myxococcales bacterium
CCGCCGGAAGCTCACGCATCGCGCGGCCAACTGCGATCGCTACCGCTGGAAGAAGCACATCGAGCCGCACTTCGGCCATCTCAAGCCGAGCGCCGTCGACGTGGCGCGCATCCGAGCCTTCGTCGAGATCAAACTCGCAGAGAAGCTGGACCCGGCAACCATCCGCATCTTCGTTGCGCTCCTCTCCGCAGTCTTCGTCGATCCGACTGAGCGCGGGCTCGCGACCGGCAACCCGGCGCGGGCCTTCCCAAGTCGCTGATGCGGCTCATCCGACCGACGCACGACCCGAAGAAGACCCCATTCACCGAGCGGCTCGAGGACGTGCGCCGCATCTTCCTCGCGCTAGCCGAGCCGCTGAATATCGCCTACGCAATCGGCGCCCTGGGCGGCCTTCGCACCGGCGAGGTGTTCGCACTGCGCTGGTCGCACGTGGACCTGGCCGCGCGACGCATCCACGTCCGCGAGTCCATCAAGGGCCCCCTCAAGGACGGCGACTCCCGCATCGTGCCGGTCCTCGACGCTCTGCTGCCGATTCTCACCGAGTGGAAACTGAAGTCCGGCGGCGCCGGCAGGATCATCCCGCCCATGCGCTGCGACGGGAAGAAGATCGACAAGGCAACGCCGGGAAACTATCTCCGCGTCGCGCTCGGACAACTCGAGCTCACCCAGCCAGGCCGGTACGAGGCTACGCGGCACACCTTCGCGTCGCAGTGGGTGCTGGCGGGCAACTCGATCGAGAAGCTGTCGGCCATCCTCGGCCACTACTCGGTCGTGATGACCGAGCGCTACGCGCACCTGCGGCCCGAGCTGTTCACGCAGGCCGACCTCGCCACGATCGCGATCGATCTTCGCCCAAGCGGTGCAAAACTCGGTGAACTTGGCCACAGAATGGCCACGAACCCCGCGAACCCCACCGCTAACCTCAAGGAAGAAAAGAAAAATGGTCGGAGCCGCCCTGTAAGCCGGGTCCTGTCTCCCCGCCCCGTCGCCGGGACGGGGGAGGCGGACATTCCTCTAGGACCCGCGTTGCCGCGGGCCTCGAGCGAGCCTACCCGGGAGCACGGCGGGCCACCGTTGCCGCTCGAAGCGGCGCTCCCCTATTTGCTCTTGCTCCAGGTGGGGCTTGCCGTGCCGCCGCCGTCACCGGCGGCGCGGTGCGCTCTTGCCGCACCGTTTCACCCTTGCCTGCCTTTCGGCCGGCGGTCTGTTCTCTGTGGCGCTGTCCCGCGAGTCGCCTCGGCTGGCCGTTAGCCAGCACCCTGCCCTGTGGAGCCCGGACTTTCCTCCCGCGCGTGATTGCGCCGGCGTCCGCCCGGGCGGCTCCGACCGCTTGGCAATGTAACACACGGGCCGCCCTCGGAAAGGGCAGCACCGCCGCGCTCAAACGTCGCTCATCTGCTCGTCGATGGCGCGGTTCGACATCTCGTCGGCGAGCGCATTCTGCTCGCGCGGGATGTGCACCAGCTCGTAACGCTCGAACGATTGCAGGAGCGCGAGCGCCTCTTCGTGCAGGCGCTTCAAGACCTCGTTCTTCACCGCATACTTCCCTTGGAGCTGGCGGATGAGCAGCTGGCTGTCCGCCCGGACCTCGACCTCGCGCGCGCCCATCTGGCGGGCGCGCCGGAGGCCGAGCAAGAGCCCCTGGTACTCGGCAACGTTGTTGGTCTGCTTGCCGAGGAATCGGCCCAGCCTCGCCAGCACGCTGCCTTCCTCGTCGAGGATCACCGCTCCCGCGCCGGCAGGCCCGGGATTTCCCCGCGCCGCGCCGTCGGTGAACACGCGCACCCGCCGCGCCTCTCCGGGCGAGGCGACCCGCGCGCTGGGCCTGGGAGAGGGCCCCGCCGAGCCGAGCTGCTGGGCGGCGCCGCGCAAGAGCCTCCGCGCCTGCTCCTTGTCGATGCCCAGCGCAGCGCAGGCGGCGTCGAGGGACTCGTGCTCGGCGAGCGCGAGGAGGAGCTGCGCGGGCGATGCGAGCACTTATGCCGGCGCCTCCGCGGCTTCCGCCTCGGCCGGATAGATGAAGCGGTGACAGTTGGGACAAGTGAGCAGCTCGTTCCCGGTGCGCAGGTCGTTCGCCATCTGCGGCGGGATGTTCCGCTGGCAGCCCTTGCAGGTCATCCCCACCACGGGAACCACGGCGAGCCCGCCGCGTTGCTTGCGGATGCGCTCGTACCTCGCGAGCATGGAGCGCTCCACGGTGGCGGCCACGGCCTCGCGCTCCTTCTCCAGCACCTGCACCTGACCTTGCAGGCCGGAGAGCACGTCCTGGATCTGCTTGCCTTCGCTCTCGACGACGGCTTCCTTCTCGGCCAGCGCCCGCTCCAGGTCAGCGGTGCCCTTCTTCAGGTCCTCGTACTCGCCGGAGAGCCTGCGGATCTCTTCCTCCGCCGTCTGGTTGGTCTTCTTGGCGATGTCCAGCTCGCGGGCCAGCGCGGCGTACTCGCGGGGAGTCTTCAGCTCGGAGAGGCGCGACTCCCACTTGCGCACCTTGTCCTTCTCCAGCTGCAGGAGTTGCTCGTTCTGGCGGCGGGCCCGCTCGTTGTCGGCTAGCCGGCCCCGCTGCGCATCGACAGCCGCCCGGGCCTGGTTGCGCTCCGTCTCGATCTGCTTCAGGCGCGCGGGATGTTTCTCTGCTTGCTGCGCGAGATCGCGGATCTGGAGATCGACCTTCTGCAGCTCTTCCAATGCCCTCAGCTTGTCACGCGACACGTGTCCTCGCTCTTGACGTTTCGACCTGCTCTCGGGCCCCGCCGCCCGGGGGAGAAGCTTGTGCACCTCCGAACGCCGATCTGTCAACGCCCGGTGTCGCCGCGAAGTTCCTCAGTGGGCCCGGCAGGATTCGAACCTGCATGCGACCGGTTATGAGCCGGCTGCTCTGGCCGTTGAGCTACGGGCCCGGGCGCACTGTAGAGCACATTCCGGCGCCGGAAGGTGCGCGGCGGCGGCGCAGCGGGTACGATGCCCGCCCAGTGAAGGCGCGCATGCTACTCGGGATCACCCTGGCAGGCGCCTTCGCTGCGCGCGCCGACGTCGTCGACTTGAGCCGCGGCGGCCGGAGCTCCGAGAGCGACCTGGGCGGCCTCTCGCTGCGGGCAGAGTTCGGCAACGACTTCGCTCCGTACGGGCTGGTCGGCGCGGCGATCAGCTACCTGACCTCCACGGGAACCGCCTTCGAAGGGGGAGCGGGCGCGGGGTTCCCCGGCGTCCAGCTCGGAGTGGGCGTGCGGCAGCTCTTCGGAGTGGGCGGATTCAACATCGCCATCGAGCTGGGGTTCGCCGGCAATACCAAGCAGCAGCGGGCCTCGCAGGTGGTCACCACCACAGCGGACACTTCGCGCTATATCTGGACCAACCTCGGCGGCGGCTTCGAGCTGCGACCCGGAGGGCCGTTCACCGCCAGCGTCATCGCGGCGCTCGCGTTCACGCCGGCGGACGGCCAGGCCCACTTCGGTCTCCACGGCGGCATCGGCTATTACTTCTAGCGCGCCGCGAGGCATGCTCCGGGGCGCGCGAAAGATGTCCGGAGCTGGCGCGTCCATGCGTCGTGGGGGTAAGACCCCGCGCGGTGCGGGGCGACAACGAGGAGCAAGGTCATGGCCGACTTTTTGTACGTGTTCCGGGGTAGCGGCTTCCAGCAGCTCTCCCCCGAGCAGATGCAGAAGCACATGCAGGCTTGGGGCACCTGGATCGGCGAGCTGTCCAACCGCGGGCAGTTCAAGGGCGGAGATCCGCTCGAGCCGGCCGGCAAGCAGGTGAAGGGCAAGAAGAAGATCGTGGTGGACGGCCCGTTCGCGGAGGCCAAGGATCTGATCGGCGGCTACCTCCTGGTCACCGCGGACAGCCTCGACGCCGCCGTGGAGCTCGCGCGCGGCTGCCCCAGCCTCGACCTGGACGGAACGGTCGAGGTGCGCCCGATCCGCAAGATGTGAGCTCCGCCGCGCCCGTTTCCGGACTGCTCGAGCACCTCTTCCGCCACGAGGCGGGGAGGCTCTCGGCGGCGCTCGTCCGCGTCCTCGGCCCGGCCAACCTGGACCTGGCCGAGGACGTGGTGCAGGAGACGCTCTGCCACGCCCTCGAGGTGTGGAAGATGGGCCGGGTGCCGGACAACCCGGCCGCATGGCTGCGGACCTCGGCGCGCAACCGCGCGCTGGATCTGCTCCGCCGGCTGCGCACCAGGACGCGGCTCTTGCCCGAGGTGTCCCTCCTTCAGGACGATCTGGCGCCGGCGGTCGATGCCGCCTTCACCGAGGACGCGCTGCGCGAGGAGCAGCTTCGCATGATGTTCGCCTGCTGCGACGCGCGGCTGCAGCCGGCCGTGCAGGTCGCCCTGGTGCTCAAGCTGCTCTGCGGGTTCAGCGTGGGCGAGGTGGCGCAGGCGTTTCTCGCCTCCCCCGCCGCGATCGAGAAGCGGCTTCTGCGGGGCAAGGCAGCGCTGCGGCGGGCGGGCGCGCTGGCCGATCTCGCGGATCCGCAGCTCGGGCGCCGGCTCGAGGCGGTCCTCGATGCGCTCTACCTGCTCTTCAACGAGGGCTACCACGGCGCCCATCCGGAGCTGGCGGTCCGCGCCGACCTGTGCGCGGAAGCGATCCGGCTGGCGCGCCTCTTGGCCGGGAACGCGGCGGCGGCCCAACCGCGGACGTTCGCGCTGCTCGCTCTCATGTGCCTGCACGCCGCGCGGCTGCCGGGCCGCCTCGATGCGCGAGGCGCGCTGGTGCCGCTCGAGGAGCAGGATCGTTCGGCGTGGGACCGCGCGCTTGCGGCCGAAGGAGCGCAGTGGCTGTCGCGCGCCGTCTCCGAGCCGCCCACCGCGCTCCTCCTCGAGGCAGCGATCGCGGCGGAACACTGCTTCGCGCCCACCTTCGCGGAGACCGACTGGCGCGCCATCGTTTCGCTCTACGACGCGCTGTACGCGCAGCGGCCCACCCCGGTGGTCGCGCTGAACCGCGCCATCGCGCTCGCCCAGGTCGAAGGCCCCGAGCGCGGTCTTCTCGAGCTGGAGGGGCTGGCAGGGCGCGACCGCCTGGCGCGCTATCCGTTCTATCCCGCGGCGCTCGGAGAGCTGCACCTCCGCGCCGGCCACGGCCGGGAGGCCGCCGAGGAGTTCCGCCGGGCCCTGCGGCTCGCCCGCAGCCCCGCCGAGCGCTCGTTCTTCCAGCGCAAGCTTGCGGCCGCCACGTAGGCGCCGGGCGGATGCCCGGCGACCAGTCCATGATCACGTTTGGCGGGATGACGCAGGCGGCCCCTCCGGAACAGACGACCGAGCGGATCGGCGAGTCCGACGTCCTGGCCTACAAGGACGCGCTGCTCCACTTCATCGAGACGCACGACGACCTGAAGGAGGTCGGCCGCGCGACTGATCTCTTGCGCAAGCTGGAGCGGGGCAAGCGCGAGCTGGAGCCGTGGGAGCTCGAGCTCGCCCGCCACGCACGCGTGGAGCTGGAAGAGGAATAGCCCCGCGACGCGCCTGCACGACCAAGGCCTGGCTCGAAGGTACACATCGGTCCACCCGCTGCGGACCCGTCGCACCTGTGCGCGTTGAAACCTCTGGACCCTCGTTGCTACGACCGAAAAAGATATCCAGGAGAGGACCATGGGCGAGCGGGCCGCGGGGGGCTTCACGCTTCTCGAAGTGCTCATTTCGATGGTCCTCCTGGCCGTCGCCGGCACGGCCTTGGTGGCGGCGTTCGGCGCAAGCGGGCAGCTCGGAGTCCTCGCCCGGCGCCAGGCCACCTCGGTCGCCCTGGCGCGATCGCTCGCCGCCCAGCTCGCGCTCGCAGACTACGGGGACGCGCGGATCGCCAACTCCAATCCGGCGAACGACGCGAGCTTCACCGACGCTGCCGCGCTGTTCGCACGCGCCACGCTTCCCACGGGGGCCGACGCTCCGGACGCGACCCTTCCGGTCATCGACGCCGCTGGAGAGTCCTACCAGGTCTACGTCAACGTGAAGTTGGACCTCGACGCCGCCGGCGTGGAGCAGGGCAGGGACTTCGCCGTCATCGTTCGCTACAAGGTCGGTACCGTCTGGGCGCGCGCCGTCGTGCACGGTTACCGGTACAACCCCTCTTCCATAGGCGTCTCCGGGATGCCGATGTGAGGCGCCGCGGCTTCACGCTGATCGAGGTGATGCTCGCGGTCGCGATCCTGGCGATCGTGATCGCCGGAATTTCCGGCCTCCTCGTGCAGCAGGGTTTGCTCTTCGCCAAGCAGCAACTCCAGCGCACGCTCGAGGAGAACGGACGGCTCGCCCTCCTCGAGGTGTCCCGCGCGGTCCGCCAGGCCGGGTACGGCATCTCTCCGATCGCCGCCTTCGACTTCGACCGGTACGCGTGCGCCACTCCGGGCATGGCCTCCACCTGCCCGAACGGCGGACGCGATCGGATCGACGCTCCGGACGAGTTGGTGGTGTCGTTCCGCGACCCGGCCTTTTCCCGCAACGCGACTTCGCTGGTGGGCAGCGGACCGTGGACCCTGACTCTCGACCGTCCCGTCGCGCAGCTCCTCCGGGCCGGCCGGGTGGTGCAGCTCCTCTGCGCCGGTGCGGAGCCTTCGGCGTACCTCGCCCTGAGCGCCGATGTGCCCGCCGGGAGCGCCACCTTCGCGCTCCGGCCGCTGTCGAACGCGGACGGCTACTTTCCGCAGGACGGGCCCACCGACTCCTGCTTCGGCGCGGCGCTGGTCATGCTCGTCGAACGGCAGAGGTATTTCGTGCAGAACGATTCCTTCGGCGTGCCTTGCCTCTTCCGCGAGCGTGGCCGTGGAGGGATCGAGCTGCTCGAGCGCGGGATCGAGGACCTGCAGCTCACCTGGCAGATCGGTCTGCCCCCCACCGGGTCGGCGTTTGCGGCGGGCGGCGCGACCCCCGTGGCGCCTCCCGAGACCTGCGCGGGAGTCCCGGGATGGATCTTCGGCGGCTGCGCCGGAGCGGTCGAGACGCCGTCGGAGGCCGCCGCGCCGCCAGACTGGCGCAACGATGCGTACGACTTCCCGTCTCGGTATGGCGCCCATCCGGCCAACGTGCGCGCGGTCACCATCACGGTCGTCGCGCGATCCCTCCAGCAGACCCCGGATCGGTCGGGCGACCCGTTGCCTGCGCTGGCGAACCGGGCTGCCCGTCCGGCAGGCGCCTTCAAGCGCAGCCTTTCCAGCCTCACCGAGCAGACGCCGAACCTCCTGACGCGCGCGCACTTCCTTCCCCCGGTGTTCGCGAGCGGCAACGTCGGAGGCGGCTGATGCGCCCCGCCCGCGGAAGCGCGCTCCTCGCCGCGCTGATCGTGATCGGGGTGCTGGCGCTCGTCACCGTGGCGACTCTGGAGCTCGCGCGCATCTCCAAGAAGGACGCCGTCCGCGACTCGCGTGCCCTCACCCAGACCGCCTGCGTCGAGGCTGCCCGGCAGCAGGTGCTGGGACGCCTGCGCATCTTCGGCCTCGATCCGACCTCCATCCAGCTCGATCAGGCCGTCCAGATGGACACCGGGAACCGCCGGATGCGCACCGGCCATGTCCAGGGCCCCTCGGTCACCTCGGTGCGCGCGCTGCCGCCGCAGCTCGTCGGCGGATCGAGCGCGCGCAACCGCGACCTCTCCAACCTGATCGTCCCCAGCCCCACCCTGGGAGGCCGCCATTACCGGGTGGTCGTCGCCTGCAGCGATCCGGCCGCGGGCGACATGGAGCTGGAGTTCACCTTCCGGTACGGGCTCTAGGAGGATCCGATGCGGAGCCTGGTCCCGCTAGCGCTCCTCGCGGCCGTCGCGGTGCCCCTCCGCTCCGACGCGGCCGGGCCCGGCAGCGCGTCCACCGACGTGTCCTGTTGTCTCAACGGCAGCTCGCTCTCGCAGCGCCTCTTCCCCACCTTCGGTGGCGACACGACCTTCTTCGCCTCGCAGACCAACGACCCGCCCAACGTCGTGTTCATCCTGGACAACTCGACGTCGATGTACGAGCTGCCGCTGAAAGTCGCAGCCTTCCCGAATACCAGCTTCCTCGCGAGCGGCACCACCCAGAGCGGCTCCAGCTCGACGGACGTCGCCAGCTGCCACGCCAACTCCTTGTTCGAGGCGCTGCGCTCGACCACCGGCCAGGCCTACTCGAACGGGACCGCCTTTCCGGCGTTCGATCCCGCTTTCCCCTCGTATTTCGCCGGCACGAGCTACTACAAGTACATGGAGTGGACCTCGGCCACCCCGGGCGGGACGACCAGCTCCGCCACGGCCTGCTCCGCGATGAGCGCCACCCCGAACAGCGGAGGCCCTGGATTGACCCGGCGCGAGCGCTGCGCCCAATGCCTGGACGAGGCCGGGTACTACCTCGATCCAACGGCGAGCGGCTCCCAGAACGACGTGCAGAACGGCCGCTACGTCTTCAAGGGGAACTGGCTCAACTTCAATCCGCCCAAGTTCCTGGTGGCCCGCAAGATCCTCACCGACTTCGTCACGCAGCAGAACACGACGCGGGTCGGCATCGTCACCTACGATCCGCAGAACACGAGCGCGCTGGGCATCTCCGGCTCGGGGCTCCAGACTCACGACGGGGGGCAGTTCGTCAATTTCAACAACGGCATGACGCCGAACTGCAAGCAGGCCACCTGGCAGACCACCGACCGCAACGGCCTGATCAACCAGATCCGCACGCAGATCTCGTGGGGCTCGTTCGGCTCGCCCATCGCCACGCCCCTCGCCGAGACGCTCTTCAACGTGGGCCAGTACCTCGCGGGCGACTCGGGGAATACCTTCTACACGGCGAACTTCGGCAGCAGCTGGCTGAAGACGGGCAACCCGGCGTCCGGCGGCTTCACCTCCGCGAACTCGAACAGCAACCAGCGGGCGCTGTGCACGGCCTGCCAGGCGAGCGCGGTGGTGCTCATCACCGACGGCGAGCCGTTCGGCGACAACAACCTCCCTGGCGCGAAGATCAAGACGCTCAATGGCGGCGTCAGCGCCGCCTGTCCCGCGCCCGGCTGCGGCGCCGACCAGTACAACAGCAGCGCGAACCTCCTGGCCGACGTGGCCCGCTTCCTCGCCAACAACGACCTGAACCCGAGCCTCTCCGGCACGCAGGACGTGAACACCTACGTGATCGGCCTGGGCGTGGACGTGCCGGTGCTTCAAGGCGCCGCCACCGCCGGCAAGGGCATCTACTATCGCGCCAACACCGCGACCCAGCTCTCGGACGCGATCAACTCGGCCGTCCTCGACATCTCCAACCGCGCCACCGCGTTCTCGTCCACGGCCATCCAGACCCTCCAGGTGGGCACCGGGTCCTCTGCCTACGTGCCGCGCTTCATCCCCGACGCGGGGGCCATCTGGGAGGGGCACCTCTTCCGGTTCGACCTCTTCAACGAGTTCGTGGCGGGAGTCGACAAGAACGGCGACGGGAAGCTCGATGGCGTGTTCCTCGTCGACGGGGATGGCGACATCGTCACCGAGAGCGACCGCGGCGAATTCCAGAAGCAGAAGAATGGGCAGAGAGCGAACCCGACCTGGGATTCCGGCGCCCGGCTGCAGCAGCGCGCCTGGTCTTCGCGCACCGTCTACACGGCACTGCCCTCGACCGACGCGGGAGGCGGGATCACGGGCTGGACCCGGATGAGCTTCCTCTCCGACGCGGCGAGCGCGAACACCCTGCTGCCCTACCTCGGCATCACCGGCACCACGGCCTGCGCGCGCATCGCCCAGCGGATGCCGGGGAACCCGACGCTCTCGCCTCTGGAATGCGCGCAGACCATCATCGACTACGTTCGCGGCAAGGACGTCTTCGGCGAGAACCCGACCGATCCGAACGGCAACCGGCCGCACGTGCTCGGAGACATCTTCCACTCCTCGCCGGTGGTCGTCGACCCGCCGGTGGACCAGTTCATCTGCGGCCTGGGACTGCACGCTCAATGCGCGCAGACGCTCTACGGATACCAGCAGCCTGCCGCGCAGGCCGCCGCCACGCCCACCGACCTCTACACGGTGGGCACCAAGAAGGTCGACAGCTACGAGAAGTACCTGGAGGACAACCAGGCCCGGCAGAAGATCGCGCTGGTCGGCGCGAACGACGGCCTCCTGCACGCCTTCGACGCCGGCACCGCGGCCGATTCGCCGCCCGCGCCCGACCCGGGCATTCCGTTCCGCAACATCCGCTACAACCGCGGCAGCGGGGACGAGGTGTGGGCGTTCGTCCCGCCCGACCAGCTGCCGCGCCTGTGGCTGATGATGGTCAACGGGCACCAGTACTCGATGGACGGCGACCTCATGGTGCGGGACGTGTGGGTCGACGGCAGCGCCGCCACGAACCACGCCGGCTACAAGGAGAGCGGCGAGTTCCACACCCTGGCGATCGCCAGCGAGCGCGAAGGCGGCACCCACTTCGTCGCCCTGGACGTGACTGATCCCGCGAATCCGCAGATGCGCTGGATGTACCCGCCGCCCTGCAGCCCCGAGGAGCAGCAATGGGGACAGACCTGGGGCCAGTTCGCGCCCCGACCCCCGCCCATCGGACCCGTCCTGCTGCAGACGAGCGCGCAAGGCGCGATCCAGCGCTACGGCGCGGGCAGCGAGGAGCGCTGGGCGGCGTTCCTGAACGGCGGCCACGACCCGTACGGCACGCGGGGCCGCATCGCGGCGCTCGTCGACGTCTGGTCCGGCGCGCCGCTCTTCAAGGCCCAGTACGACGCAACGAGCGGCGGGCCCGCCGGCTCGATGCGGTGGGCGCTGCCGGCCGCCGCCGCGCTCATCGACTACGCGCACGACGGCACCTATTCGCCCGACGGCTTCTTCGACACCGCCGTGCTCGGCGACGAGGGCGGCCAGATCTGGACGTTCCGCTTCGCCGAACCGGGGCACGTCGGCGCGGGCGGCCTGGTGGACAACTGGACCTTCGCGCGCTCCTTCGAACCCGACAAGTCGGCCACCAAGTCCGCGCTGGGGCGGCAGCCGATCTACACGGTCGCCTCCACCACCGTGCAGACGGAGAACGGCTGGCTGCGAGCCTACGTCGGCACCGGCGACCGCGCGCACGCGCGCTCGACGGCCGGAGGCGACTGCAGGCCGGACGACTTGACCACCTGCGTGGCCGCGGGCTGCAACGTCAGCTCGTCCGTGACTCTCGACGACGGGCCGGCCCGGTACACCAGCACGTTCGCCGGCTCCTCCGGCGCATTCACCGCACCGGCGCAATCGGTGGCCACCCAGAGCGCCTTCGCTTGCACGGCCGCAGACGCGACCCTGAGCATCTCGGTGAGCGCGTGTCCGGCGAGCTTGACCAACTTCAGCGAGAGCGTGCCGTTCTCCTGCTCCGGCTCGGGGGCGGCGTTCTCCTGCAGCGAAGGCAGCTTCCCCTCCTCGACGCCGACCTCGAACCGGGGCCTCGCTGGCAACGCGGCGGGCGCGGCCGGGTTCCTCTCCGTCGCCGTCTTCGCCAGTGCGACCGGGTCCCCGGCGCGTCTGCGAAAGCTCGACGTGGCCGCCGACGCTTCTTCCTACGACAGCGGCCGGCTCTCCGCCGGCGAGCTGGTGGACGTGACCTCGACGACCGCGACGACCACGGCGGTCTCCGGCGCGGTCGCCTCGCGGGAGTCGGCGGGATGGTCGCTGCGGTACGGGAACATCGACGAGAAGACGGTCACCAGCTCGACCCTGCTCGGAGGCTGCCTCGTCTGGAGCACGCTCTTGCCCAGCGCCGGCGCCGGGGGCTGCGCCTCGGCGGGCTCGGCGACGGCGCCTTTCTACCAGGCCGACTACCTCACCGGCGCGCCCAATTGCGCGCAGGCGTTCCTCTCGGGATCGACGTACGCCCGCTCCATCTCGCGCAACGTGATCTCGCCGCCGCCGGAGCCCTCGGCCGCGGTGGCGATCGGCGCGGGCGGGAAGTCGCTGCGCCTCTCTACCCTGGAGATCCAGCCCGGGGCCCAGGAGGTCACACAGATCTCCGTGTCCGGCACCACCGAGATGCTGCAACTGCTCTACTCGCTCCCGCTGACGTCGGACCAGCACTCCTGCCGCCACGTCGACCCGGCAACGTGCCCTTGAAGACGCAGCGCCGCGGGGGGTAGCTGGAAGCCGAGTAGCGACGGTCATTCCTGCAGCACCCTGTGGATTTGGTGAATGCAGGCTGCCCCCTCGCCTACCGCCGAGGCGATGCGCTTGACGCTGCCCGCCCGGACGTCGCCCGCGGCGAAGACGCCCGGCAGCATCGTCTCCAGCGGATAGGGCGAGCGTCCCAGCGGCCAGCGCGCCTTGGACAGGTCCTCGGCGCTGAGGTCGTTCCCCGTCTTCACGAATCCCTTGGCGTCGAGCGCCACGCAACCGCCCAGCCATGCCGTGTTGGGGTCCGCGCCGATCATCAGGAAGACGCGGCGGATGGCGCGCCTCTCCTCCTCGCCGGTGGCCTCGTTGCGCCAGCGGACGGCCTCCAGGCGATCGCTCCCCTCGAGCGCGACGATCCGTGTACGGGTCCGGATGGTGACGTTGGGCAGCTCCTCGATGCAGCGGATGAGATAGCGCGACATGCTCTCCGCGAGGCTGGGGCCGCGCACGAGCATGTGGACGTGACGCACGGCACGCGCGAGGAAGACGACCGCCTGCCCCGCCGAGTTGCCGCCGCCGACCACGGCGACCTCCTCGCCGCCGCAGAGCTGCGCTTCGAGATGCGTGGCGGCGTGGTACACGCCGGTCCCCTGGAACCGCTCTACCCCGGGGATGTCCGCGCCGCGGTACTTCACTCCGCTCGCGATCACCGCGGTCCGCCCTTTCACCTCGCCGCCGCCCTCCAGCCCGATGGCGTAGGGCTTGCGCTCGCACCGGAGGGCTGCGCCGGTCCGCGCGATGGCGAACTTCGCTCCGAACTTGTTGGCCTGGGTGAACACGCGCGCCGCCAGGTGCTGCCCCGGGATCCCCTCCGGGAAGCCGGGATAGTTCTCGATCCGGGAGCTGGTCCCCGCCTGGCCGCCCGGCGCATGCGTCTCCAGCACCAGGACGTCGAGCCCCTCGGAAGCGGCGTAGACGGCGGCCGTCAAGCCGGCGGGGCCCGCGCCGACCACCACCACATCGTGCACCTTGTCTTCCTCGACGGCGCTGCCGAACCCCAAGTGCTCGGCGATCTCGAGGTTGCTCGGCGTCCGCAGCAGGACCTTTCCGCGGACGATGAGGACGGGCAGGTGCTCCGGCCGGACTGCGAATCTCTCGAGCAGCTCCTGCACGCCCTCGTCGGACTCGACGTCGAGATAGGTATGGGGACGACCGTTGCGCGAGAGGAACTCGCGGATCCGGAGCGTGTCGCCCGAGTGGCGGGAGCCCACCAGGACCGCGTCGCCCTTCCCGTGCGCAATGAGGAAGGCGCGGCGCTGCAGGAAGGTGCGCAGGAAAAGGTCGCTCAGCTCGGGATCGGTCTGCACCAGCGAGAGCAGGCCCTCGCGCTTCAGCGCGAGCACCTCGCCATCCTCGCCGGCGCGAGCCCCCACGACCGCAGGATGGCCGAAGATCAGGTCCACGTCGCCGGTGAACTCGCGCGGGCCCTGGACGGTGATCGACTCCTCGCGCCCCGGCAGCGGCTGGACGATCTCGATGCTCCCGGCGAGGATCACGTAGAAGTCCATCCTGGGTGCCCCCACCTCCCAGAGCACTTCGTTTCGCCGGATTGGTCGGCGCTGCGCGCGCCGGGCGATGCGGGAAATCTGCGCGTCGTTCAATTTCGGGAACAAGCGATCGCGATCCGCACTTTCGAGCATCCGGCTCACATCCTCCGGGTCCAACTGCCGCGCAATACGTAGGTGCACGCGGTGTTACGGCGGCACGGATTGCGCGTTCCATCTCGATGCGCAGGCTATCCAGCGCCCAGCGACGAGGAGGTCCCGATGGCGTATCGGAGCGTCAATCCATTCGACGGAAGCGTCCTCGAGACGTTCGAGGAGATCGGCGAGGACCAGCTCGAGAGGGCGGTGCAGACCGCGGAGCGCTGCTTCGGAACCTGGCGCGACAGGACGTTTTCCGAGCGGGGCGCCGTGCTCAGGCGCGCGGCCGGTTTGCTGCGCTCGCGCGCCGAGGAATTCGCCCGGCCCATCACGCTGGAGATGGGCAAGCTGATCAAGGAGAGCCGCGCGGAGGTCGCCCTCACCGCCGACATCCTGGAGTACTACGCCGGGAATGCCGAGCGCTTCCTTGCCCCGCGGAAGCTCGAGACTCCTTCGGGCGAGGCGACGCTCGAGAACCCGCCCCTCGGAGTGCTCTTCGGAGTGCAGCCATGGAACTTCCCCTACTACCAGCTTGCGCGGGTGGTGGCGCCCAATCTGATGGCGGGGAACGTGGTGATGGTGAAGCATGCGTCCAGCGTTCCGCGCTGCGCGCTCGCCTTCGCCGGGTTGCTCGACGAGGCCGGGGCGCCGGCGGGCGCGTACACCAATCTGTTCGTGACCAAGCCGCAGATCGAGCGGCTGATCGACGACCCGCGCGTCAAAGGCGTCGCGCTCACGGGCAGCGATGCAGCGGGAGCGATCGTGGCCGCCCGGTCCGGCAAAGCCTTGAAGAAGTCGACGATGGAGCTCGGCGGCAGCGACCCGTTCATCGTGCTCGAGGACGCGGACCTCGACGCCGCGGTCAAGGGGGCGCTGTGGGGACGCTTCCACAACGCCGGCCAGTCCTGCGTGGCCTCCAAGCGCCTCATCGTGCTCGAACCGCTGGCGGACCGGTTCCTGGGCAAGCTCAAGGCGGCGATGGACCGCCTGCGGATGGGAAACCCTCTCGACGAGGCGACGACGCTGGCGCCCCTCTCCTCGCACGAAGCATTGGACAGGCTGATCGACCAGGTCGAGCGGTCGGTCGCGAAGGGTGCCCGGATCCTGCTGGGCGGAAGGCGCGTGGAGGGAAAGGGCGCATTCATGCAGCCCACCCTGCTGACCGACATCGCGCCCGGGAATCCGGCCTACACCGAGGAGCTCTTCGGGCCCGTGGCGCTGTTCTTCCGCGTTCCGGATGAAGACGCGGCGATCGCGCTGGCCAACGACAACCCCTTCGGCCTCGGCGGGACGGTGTTCACGCGCGACGTCTCTCGCGGCAAGCGCGTGGCCGGCCGGATCGAGAGCGGCATGGTGTTCATCAATCGCGCCACCTGGACCGCCCCCGAGCTGCCCTTCGGCGGCATCAAGCGGTCCGGGTACGGACGCGAGCTCTCGGACCTCGGGATCGTCGAGTTCGTGAACCGCAAGCTGATCCGGGTCACGGACGTGGACGCGCCCTACTGAAAGAGCGGCCTCAGCCGCGCAGCAGCTCTTCGACCAAGGCTTGACCCTCGGGCCACAAACCGAGCTTGGACGCGCTGTTGAGGTGTCCACGCGGACCCGAGTCGACGTAACGCGCACCCCAGCGTTCGGCGAAGAACCTCGCGCGCTCGGGCGCGACGTACTCGTCATTGCTGCTGCCGACCACGATGCTCCCGAAGGGCAAGGGCGCGAGCGGCATCGGGACGAAGCCTACCGTCCCCTGCGGGTAGTTGGGCGCCTCGACGTCGCTGGGCGCCACGAGCAAGGCGCCGCGAACGCGCGCAAGCTCCGACGCAGCCGCGTCGTGCGCAAGATGCGCCACCGTGCAGCATCCCAGGCTATGCGCGGCGAGTACCACCGGTGCTTCCAGCGCGCGCAGCTCCGCACGGATGCGGGCCACCCAATCCGCCCGGCGGGGGCGCTCCCACTCGTCCTGCAGCACCCGCCGGACGTCGCCGCGTTCGCGCTCCCAGTACGTCTGCCAGTGCTCGGGCCCGCTGTTCCACAGACCGGGAATCGTCAGCACGCGCAGCACGAAACGCACAGTACACGATCGCTCTGCCATCGGTGTCGCGGTCCGGCGGTCGCCAATCGTTGCAGTCGCAACGGACCGGCCGTGAAATCGGCCGCTTCTCGCACCCCTTTGCTTGGCACGACCGTTGCTCATCAGACCCGCAGGGGGCGAATCCATGCGGGGGAAGATCCTCTTCGGCGCAGCTCTGGCGGTGGCGGTCGCAGTGGTGGCGCCGCGCGGAGCACGCGCGTGCGGTGCGGGCGGAAGCAGCTCGAGCGCGTACGGCGCCCTGGCCACGGCAGCGCTCGTGCTGGGGGCAACCGACGTCGCGTTCACCCTGTGGGACGGCGGCAGCGCGATCGCCTCCCACCACCCCTCGGCAGCTTACGGGGTCGTCGAAACCATCGTCGCCGCCCCCCAGCTCGCTCTCGGCATCGCGGGCCTGAGTCAATCGAGGAGCGGGGCGAGCGGCTTCTTCGCCGTCTACACGATCTGGATGGGCCTGCTGACGTGGCATGGCATCTGGACGATCGCCACCGCGCCGCGCGCGACGACCGCCACCGTCGAACCCATCGAGCCCCGGGCGGCCCTCGAGCGGAGCGCGCCGGAGCCGCGGTTGCAGGTCGGGGTGGGCCCCACCTACGTGCCCGTGGGACAGCTCTCGCAACCAGGGTTCGGGCTGGTCGGAAGGTTCTGAGTTACGCTGCGCGCATGCTATTCGACCCGCGCGCCCATCTGGAGTCGCTGGGCCGCCTCGGCCGCCGCGGGCTCTTCGGGTGGATCGCGCTAGCCGCTCTCGCGCGGAAGGTCAGCGCGCAGGCGGAGCCGACCGATAGCGTCGCCGTGCTCGAGGCGGCGGCCGCGCGCATCCTGCCCTCCGACGACGGCCCTGGCGCGCGCGAGGCGAAGGTGGGCCGCTTCATCGATCGCCAGCTTCAGGGAAGACTCAGCACCCTGCGGCCCGCCTTCGAGCAGCTCGCGCGCCTCTTGGACCTCTGGTCGCGAAAGTCCTTCGGCAAGGCCTTCACGGCGCTCGCTCCGGCCGACCAGGACGCGGTGGTCGGCCAGCTCGCACGCGGCGAGATTCCGGTGCGCGGCTTCCCGCAGCAGGCGATGTTCCGCGGCCTTCACACGCTGACGCTGGAAGGCTTCCTGTCCGATCCGGTCCACGGCGGCAACGACGGCGAGATCGGCTGGCGCACGGTTGGATTCCCCGAGCCGCACCTGCGCAAGCCCGGCGGCGGGCATGGCCACTGAAGTCTTCGACGCCTGCGTCGTCGGTTCCGGCGCGGGCGGTGGCGCGGCGGCGTGGTCGCTCGCGCGCGCCGGCCTGCGGGTGCTGCTGCTCGAGCGCGGGCCGCACTACGCCACGAAGGACTTTTTCCACGACGAGCTGGCGGTTTGCCGGCGGGACTTCTTCGTCCCGGATCCGTCCCGCGATCCTCACATGGTCTCGCGCGAAGGCGGGACGGCCGAGCGCAGCGCGGACGGCTGGATCGCCTGCTGCGTGGGCGGCGGCACCGTGCACATGAGCGGGTACTTCTTCCGCATGCACCGCGAGGACTTTCGCGGCTGGCCGATCTCGTTCGAAGATCTCGAGCCCTATTACGAAGAGGTGGAGCGGGAGATCGGCGTGTCGGGCGCGGGAGTTCCCGGCGAGCCGCGCCGCAAGTCCCATCCGCTCCCGCCGCTCCTCGCTCATCCCGCCGCCCGGCTCATCGAGGACGCGTCCGCGAAGATGGGACTGCAAGCCTTTCCCATCCCGCGGGCGATCGTGAGCGCCGACTACCGGGGCCGGCAGGCCTGCACCTACTGCGGCTTCTGCGGCAGCTACGGTTGCGAGGTGGACGCGAAATCGTCGACGCTAGCCACCTTCGTCGCGGCGGCGCAGCGGACCGGGCGCCTGACCCTGCGCGCGCGATCCCGCGCCACCCGCATCGTGCCCGAGAGCGGCCGGGCCGGGTCGGTGCTCTATCTCGATGCGCAGGGCCGCGAACGGCGCGTGCGTGCCCGCGCCGTGGTCGTCGCCTGCTCCGCGATCGAGAGCGCGCGGCTGCTGCTCGCGAGCGGCGTGGCGAACTCGTCGGGCCTGGTCGGGAAGGGACTGATGTTCGCCGCGCTCGGAACCGGGTACGGCCGCTTCCCGCGCGGCTCGCCGGCCTGGTCGCCCGGGACGGAGCGCCTGCCGTTCATCGATCGCGCGCTGCAGGATCTGCCCGGGGCCCCGCGCGGCACGATCCTCTTCCAGCGCCCCCACCCGAACCCGATCTTCCAGACGGAGAAGCTGGCCTGGAACCGTTCGCGGCCACCCGCCTTCGGCGCCGAGCTGAAGCGCCGCATGCGCGAGTTCTTCCTCGAGACGCACACCCTCGAGTGGGAGAGCTTCAGCGAGTTCCTTCCGCACGAAGGGTGCGACGTGTCACTCGATCCCGCGGTCAAGGACGCCGCCGGGCAGCCCGTCGCGCGCGTCCGCATCGCGCTCCATCCGGCGAGCCTCGCCGCCTCCGACCAACTGGCGGCCCGCGCGCGCGAGGTCCTCTCCGCGGCCGGCGCGGTCCGCTTAGGCGAATCGGGCGAGGAGCGCGTCTACACCGTCCTGCAATGCGGCAGCGCGCGGATGGGCGCCAATCCGAGCACCTCGGTCCTGGACGCGGCCTGCCAGGCGCACGACCTGAAGGGCCTGTTCGTCGCCGACTCGAGCTCGTTCTGCTCGAGCGGCAGCGCTCCCTTCAC